>NZ_NEEY01000006.1 GCF_002252085.1 Aerococcus sp. 1KP-2016 | reverse complement strand
CTTTTTGATTATCTAACGATGTATATATACAAACCTAAACAAGCCGGACAAAAGGCGTCTAAAAAGGCGTACACAATTCTTAATAAGAGTTGTGTACGCCTTTTACTTTGGAAAAATTATTATAAATTTTGATTGAAATATATCAAGGGAACAGGTTGAAGAACTGAAAGTGTAGTTCCTTAGCTGTGAAAGAGGATGAAATCGAGACCTTGGCTTTCAACGATCCCACGGCTCACAAGGAACGTACACTGTAAGGACGAAAAATCTATGATTTAAATTTTTGTCCATCCTCATCCCTTTTGCTTTTTATCGGAGTTAGAATCCTAAAAGTGGTAAGTTATACATCTGGATTCTGATGGATGTTTTTACGTACGAAGGCGACTTGATTGGGTATAACTAAGAAAACTAGGGTAATGAACACAGCGTATAACATGGCACGTGGCATGATGGTTGTAGATAGGAATAAACCCACAAATTTAATGACTAAATCAATGATTCGCCAAGTGTTCATGCGGAAAATTTGTTCACTGACGGGGTTATTATCTGCATTAAAACGAGCAACGGTATCATGCATCAGAATATTCGAAATGGTGATGGCTAATACAATAATGCCATAAAAGACCTGTGCACTTGCGTTTGATAAATCCTCTGAAACAATCGACGTGGCATAGGGAAATAGAGATGAAAAGAATAGCATAATTAGGGTTCCCCAGATGGTTCGGTTATTAATTTTGTCTACTAAATACCATTCATTATGTAAATTTATCCACATAATTCCTAACCAAAAGAATGACAAAGTATAGGCAAAGAAGTTTTCTCGTAAAGCCCAGAAACCTTCAAATGATACGGGATCTGGTTTTGCCAATTCAATCACAAGTAGGGTCATAATGATAGCAAGCATGGCATCAATAAAAGCAATCAGTCTATCTTTATTCAAAATGGTCCCTCCAAATCATTAAAATATTACTGAAAGTATATCATTTTTGAAGCATAAGTGAAAATATTGCTGCGGAACAAGTGTATTTATTTTTAAAATATCAATTGACATAAAACCGCTTACACGGTATATATTAAGTAACGAATTAAGGAGCGTGATGAAATGAAAGCAGCTGTTTTCGTTAAACCAGGTAAAATGTCCGTTGAAGTATCGGAGATTCCAAAAATTCAGGCACCGCATGATGCTATTATTAAAGTAGTGCGTGCATGTGTGTGTGGTTCTGACCTCTGGTGGTATCGAGGGATTTCAAAAAAAATAAAGTGGCGCCCATGTAGGGCATGAATCTATTGGGATTGTTGAAGAAGTGGGTTCAGCGGTTACGAATGTCCAAAAAGGGGATTTCGTGATTGTACCATTTACAAATGGTTGCGGTCATTGTGCCGCATGTAAGGCAGGATTTGATGGTGATTGTAGCACATTTAAAGGTGGTGCTGTCGGTTTTCAGGCAGAATATTTGCGTTATGTGAGCGGGGATTGGGGCTTAGTTAAAATTCCTGGGCAACCAAGTGACTATTCTGCAGATATGTTAAAATCATTCACAACGTTGGCTGATGTGATGGCAACAGGTTATCATGCAGCAAAATCGGCTGAGGTGAAGATAGGGGACACAGTTGTTATCGTTGGTGACGGTGCTGTAGGTTTATGCGGTGTCATTGGTGCAAAACTTCTAGGTGCAGAACGAATTATCATGATGAGTCGTCATGAAGATCGGCAGAAATTGGCACTTGAATTTGGTGCAACTGATATTGTTGCTGAGCGCGGAGAGGCAGGAATTGCGAAAGTGCTTGAACTAACAGGTTAAGGTGCGGATGCCGTGCTGGAGTGTGTAGGTTCGCAATTAGCTGTTGAAACTGCCGTACAATTGGGCCGACCAGGTTCAATTGTTGGTCGTGTTGGCGTCCCACATATTGATGAATTAGATACCAATAAATTATTCTGGACGAACATTGGTCTACGTGGTGGACGTGCCGCTGTTACTACGCATGATCGTGAAATTTTATTAGAGGCTGTCTTAGATGGGCGCATTAATCCAGGCAAAGTCTTTACCCAATCTTTCAATCTAGATGAAGTTCAAGAGGCATACCAAGCAATGGATGAGCGCAAAGCAATCAAATCTTTACTAGTAATTGCTGACTAATCAAAATCAATCATTTTTATGGCCTACTTGCCTTATAAGCAGCTAGGCTTTTTTTATGACGTTAGCTATTTTTACAAAATGAAAAACAATACTATTGTATCTGGTCAGATATGCGTATAATAGAGGGAAATAGTTAGCAAAGGGTGGTTTAATGATTTTATCAGGTAAAAAAATTGCTGAAGAACAAGGCAAGGGCATAAATATTACACCGTTTAATGAAGCACAGGTCAATCCCAATTCTTATAATTTACGTTTATCGAATGAGTTAGCTTATTATGAAGATGACGTATTAGATATGAAAAAATTACCCACGTTGAAACAAATCGAAATACCTGAAGAAGGTTATTTACTAGAACCAGGAAAATTATATTTAGGACGTACGGTGGAATACACAGAAACGAGTAAATATGTCCCAATGCTTGAAGGTCGTTCATCTATTGGTCGTTTAGGTTTATACATCCATGTAACGGCTGGTTTTGGTGATGTTGGTTTTTCAGGATATTGGACATTAGAAATGCACTGTTTACAACCAATTATCATCTACCCGAATGTTGAAATTTGCCAAATTTACTATCATACAATAAATGGGGACTATGATTTATATACCTCAGGTAAGTATGCAAATAATGAGGGTATTCAAGCGTCACATTTATATTTAGACTTTTTATAATTGGGAACCTCATAAAATTATGAATTTTTTGTGAAGAAAACCCTTAAAAAAGGTTTTTATGTGAAATCAATCTCAGTTTGACCAAAGTTGACCTTATTTTAGTATATAATAGTTTTGTAGTTGAAATAAAGCTAATCTTTTGGCTAATAAAGATCTCGTGTTGTTTAAAATATTAAATGATCAGGAGTGTATATATGAGCAAATCACAAAAAAACAAAGATAAGAAAAAGCCCTCTGGGTTTGGGAAATTTGGCGATAATTTTAATTTCTTCAATTCCATGTGGCTGATTCTAATTATCATTTTCGGTTTGAATTTACTGATACCAGCCGTAACCAATATGCAGGTGGAGGAAGTACCCTATTCGACTTTTGTCAGTCAAGTGGATGCTGGTAATGTTACCAAGGTAGATATCAATACATATGATATAACATGGACAACTGAAGAAGATGGTAAGACCCAAGTCTATACGGCAGGTAAAGTGGATGATCCGCAATTGGTTGAGCGTTTGGAAGAAAATAACGTGACCTATGCAACTGAAATTTACCGTCCAACATCCCCAATTGTTTCCTTCTTATTGAGTTTCATCTTACCATTCGCAATTATTTACTGGTTGATGAGTAAATTGATGCGTCGTTTGACTGGTGGCAATGATGGAAAAATTGACCTATCCGGTGGTGGTGGTTTTGGTGGTATGAATTTTGGGAAATCGGATGCTAAAATCTATGTAAAATCTGATAATTCAAGAACTTTCACCGATGTAGCCGGGCAAGATGAAGCCAAAGAATCACTGGAAGAAGTCGTGGATTACCTAAAAAATCCTAAAAAATACAAAGCCATTGGTGCCCAAGCACCGCGTGGGGTTTTACTCGTAGGACCCCCAGGTACAGGTAAAACGTTAATGGCTCAAGCAGTTGCAGGCGAAGCTAATGTACCATTCTTTTCAATCGCGGGTTCGGAATTTGTAGAAATGTTTGTTGGTCGTGGTGCCGCAAAAGTTCGTGACTTATTTAAACAAGCTAACGAAAAAGCACCATGTATCGTATTCATCGATGAAATCGATACGATTGGTAAATCACGTGAAAATAATATGTCTACCAACGATGAACGCGAACAAACCCTTAACCAATTATTAACTGAGATGGATGGTTTCGAAGGGGACAAGGGTGTCATCATTCTTGCTGCGACTAACCGCCCTGAATCATTAGACAAAGCCCTATTACGTCCAGGGCGTTTTGACCGTCAAATTTCTATGGAATTACCTGACTTAAAAGGTCGTGAAGAAATTTTACGCGTTCATGCTAAAGACTATAAAATGGGTCCCAATATTGATTATCGCTATATTGCTCGTGCAACTGCAGGGGCATCCGGTGCGGATTTAGCCAATATCATTAACGAAGCCGGATTACGAGCTGTTCGTAACAACCATACTGAAATCTCGCAGATTGACTTGGATGAATCAGTGGACGTTGTGTTAGCTGGTCAAATTAAGAAAAATGATATTCTATCTGCTGAAGAAAGACGTGTCGTTTCCTACCATGAAATCGGCCATGCCTTGGTTGCTGCGAAACAATCTGGATCTGCACCAGTAGAAAAAATCACCATTATTCCACGTACATCCGGGGCTTTGGGATACACTATGCAAGTAGAAAGTGGCGAGAAGTCACTATATACCAAGCAAGAATTGTATAACCAATTAATGACCCTTGCAGGTGGACGTGCAGCTGAAGAAGTGGTATTTGGACAAATCACAACAGGTGCATCAAATGATATCCAAAAAATGACGAAAATTGCCCGTGCAATGGTAACACAATACGGTATGTCGGATACTTTCGGCATGATGCAATTAGAAACACAAACCAATAGATATCTTTCTGATAATACGCAACTTCAAGTTTCTGGCGGTACTGCGGAAAAGGCTGACCAAGAGGTGATTGCCTTGATCAAACGTGCCCATCAGGAAGCTGGTGAAATATTGATGAATAGCCGTGAAAAATTAGATGAATTAGCGGAATACTTGATTCAAGAAGAAACCATCACTGGCGAACAATTTATGCGAATTTTAAATAAATAATCTAAATACATTAGATCCAAGCACTTATTCTAAGATGCTTGGATCTTTTTATTTTCCCCAGATTTAGCGCTAAAATCTTAATTAGAAAAAATTATCTCAATGACCAATATCTCTTGCTTTGGAGTGCACTTCAAGGTTTATCATAAGGACATAGATAAGGAGGTAAAAGCATGAATATCAAAAAAGCAGCGGAATTGTTTGATTTAACTACTGATACTCTGCGTTATTACGAACGAGTTGGCGTTATACCACCAGTGACACGTAATGAGAGTGGTTGCCGTGAATATACAACTCGTGATTTAAACTGGGTCTTTTTAGCTAAAAGTTTGCGGAGTGCAGGTTTATCGATTGAATCTTTAATCGAATTTGCCCACCTATCACAATTAAGAGAAACACAGAATGTTGAAGACGCTCAAAAGCAAATCCTTGCTGATCAACTAGAAGAGTTGGATGCCAAGATGGCGGAAATTAAAAATGTCAGGGAGTTACTTATTTATAAAATTGAAACGTATGACCAGCATATTGCCCAATTCAAAGAAGGAAACATGACACCAGATAAGATTGAAAAACTCTGGGAACGAAAAAGCATAAATAAATAAGTCATAAAGCTTGCCTTGAAGTTAACTTCAGGGTTTAACATAAAGATAACCTAAAAGGAAAAGGAGCAATTCATATGCAGACAATTACATTAAATAACGGTGTCGTAATGCCACAATTAGGCTTTGGTGTTTACCAAATTCCAGCGGAGGAAACAGCAGAAGCAGTATACCAAGCGATAAAAGTCGGGTATCGTTCAATTGATACAGCATTACTGTACGGAAATGAAAAAGAAACAGGGGAAGGTATTCAGCGTGCAATTGAGGAAGGTCTAGTAACCCGTGAAGAATTATTTGTTACGTCAAAATTATTCATATTACAAACACCCGAAGAAATTGCTGCTGCAACCATTCAACAATCTTTAGCAGTAATGGGCTTAGATTATCTAGATTTATACTTGATTCACCAACCATATGGTGACAGTTATGGGGCATGGCGTGCGCTAGTTGCAGCGCAAAAATCAGGTAAGCTACGTGCCATTGGTGTATCGAATTTTTCGTCAGCAAAAATGATTGAATTTTCAAGCTTAAATGATGTGAAACCTCAAATCAACCAAATTGAAGTAAATCCATGGTATCAACGTGCTGACGATCAAGCTTGGCATGAAAAATATGATGTTCAAGTTGAAGCATGGGCGCCATTTGCGGAAGGACGTCATGATTTATTTACGAATTCAGTATTAGCTGAAGTCGGTCAACAATATGGTAAAACTGTCGGTCAAGTTGTTTTACGATGGTTAATTCAACGAGGTATTGTCGTTTTAGCTAAATCAGTACGCCCGGAACGCATGGCTGAAAATTTTGATATTTTTGATTTTGAATTAACCGACGCAGATATGGAAACAATAAAAGGATTGGATATGAAAGAATCGGCATTCTTTGATCATGCAGCTCCTGAGCAAGTTGAATGGTTTATGGACCGCATGAAGGAAGCCAAAGCATAAAGTAGAAAGTAGAGGGGGATAAAATGAACAACATACTGATTATAGGTGCAGGGGGACAAATTCCTCGCTACCTTATTCCCCTATTGCAGAAAGAAACGAATGCAAATATAACACTTTTTAGTCGCCACACAAACCAATTACATTATGATAATGTCAATAAAATAACCGGCAATGCTGGTGATATTGAGGATTTAGTTAACGCTATGGAAGGTCAAGATTTCGTTTATATGAATTTTGATGATAAAGCTATAACTGATAAAGTTATTAAGGCAATGCATCAAGCAGGGGTTCAGCGCATTATCCAAGCAGGGGTACTGGCCGTTTATGGTGAAGTAGCTGAACCATTTGCGACATGGAATGCTCGGATGCTTGGTAGTAGAATTGCTAAAGGCCGCGGTAATGAAAGCTTGGAATCAAGTGATTTAGACTATGTATATATGCGCATGACATGGTTGTATAATGGTGACCGAAGTGATTATGTTGCCAGTCCTAAAGGTGAAGACTTCTTAGGTGCTCAAATAAGCCGTCAAGCTATCGCTCGATTCGTCCTGGATAACATTATTGGTAAACGTAACGACAGTCGTGCGAGTATTGGTCTATGGGAACCAGGTTCAGAATACAAGGCTAAACCTGATTTCTACTAATACATATTTGAAATGAGTGGTACCAAGTTCATCTTGGTACCCTATTTTTATGGTGGTTTATTTATTACATTTATAGGCAAGCGATTATACAAATGCTGCTGGTAGGTACAGGTGAATATCTTCAAGTAGCCGCAAGAGAACACGATTCATATCAAACATCATTAACATTTATAACATATGAAAGAAGTGCTGTAATGGCGAAATAAAAATTCGTCGTTATACTACCAATTACGCTACTAGCGTATTTCTTAATTTTAATGGATAACTCTATTATATTTACTTCATCTGTCCAAATTGGCCAAAGTTTAGGTTTATCAGCTAGTCAATTATCGTGGATTTCCAGTGCTTACACCTTAACCTTTGGTGGATTTTTACGCTTAAGTGGTCGCTTATCTGATTTATTACGACGTAAACGTATTTTTCAAATTGGGCTCATTGTATTTGGACTAAGTTCACTGATGATTGGCATTTCTACTTCGCCTATGGTAGTCATATTAATGAGAGCTGTCCAAGGCATAGGATCCTCAATCATTGCCCCAACTACTTTAGCGCTGATTATGGATGCATATAGAGGAGAAATGCGGCAACGGGCTATTTCTTACTACGGGGCAACTTCTGGAATTGGCTCAAGTGTGGGCTTACTAGTGGGTGGCGGATGAACAAGTTTGATTTCATGGCGGGCAGGTTTTCTGATAAATGTTCCTTTTACGATTATTTTGATTTATTTGACGTGGAAACATGTGAAGGAAACTGAAGGTAAAACCGTACGCATTGATTATCTAGGGAGTATCTTGTCGATTATTGGTTTAGTTGCTATAATTTACGGTTTTACAGAGGAAAATTGGTTTATTTCCTTGCTGGGAATTGTCATTTTAGCTGTATTTGTTATGTGGGAAAAACATATTACCTATCCAATATTACCGCTTTCTTTATTCCAGAATAGAACTAGGACAGGGGCCTACATGGTTAGATTGTTATTCATGATGGCTATGTTGCCTTTCTGGTTCTTCTTACCTCAAATGATGCAAACATCATACGGCTTCTCAGCCTTAGCATCCGGTATGGCTTTCTTACCCTTAACGCTTGTAAATTTTGGTATTGCATTACAATTACCACGTTTTGTGCAAAAATATGGCAATAAACGCGTTCTAGTCACTGGTGAATTGATTCTAGCGCTAGGTTTAATTATGATGGCAGTTTCAAATATAGAGAAAGGTTATTGGGTAGCTATCTTTCTGCCAATGTTGATATTAGGCTTGGGTCAGGGTTTAATTCTCGCACCAGTTACCTCAGCGGGTGTGCATGAGGCTTCTGATGACCTAGCCGGCGTAGCGAGTGGTTTAACTAATACCATGCATCAAATTGGGGGACCGATTGGTTTATCTATTATTGTTGCCTTCACAAGTAGTTTTAATGGTGCATTATGGTTTATGTTAGCATTTACCATAATGGGAGGATTAATTGCCACGTTTGTGATTGAATCAGATAGATCATCTAGTTGAAGCCGTCTGACCTTTTATACAATAATGCCACATATTTGCATGAATCATTTGCTACAGAAAATTTTATCATGGAGGGATTTAAAATGACAAAGCATGATGCAGTTAAAAATGGTGTAATTTTCCCAATCGGCGAAAAAAATGAAACTTATGCGCAATTTTTCATTGGGCAAAGTTATTTGCAAAGTTTAGTGACTGATTCAGATATCAATGTGGGCGTAGCAAATGTTACGTTTGAACCCGGATGCCGAAACAATTGGCATATCCATCATGATGGGTATCAAATATTGTTGGTAACTGGTGGCGAAGGTTGGTACCAAGAAGAAGGTAAAGATGCACAATTTTTACAGGCTGGTGATATTATCGTCACTCATGATGGTGTAAAACACTGGCATGGGGCAACTTAAAACAGCTGGTTTGAACATATCGCTATTACAGCAGGTACACCTGAGTGGTTGGGACCTGTTAATGATCAATGGTATGTTGCATTACATGTATAAAATGAAGCCTAAGCAATGGCGTCCATTTACCATAGCAAAAGGAGAATATGAGATATGATAACAATAAAAAGCACACTTGTGATTTTTCACAAGCGTGCTTTTTTGAGGAAATTCGTCCATGTTAGCTTCATTAAATCAAGAAGAGACTCAAAATCAAGCCTAATGAAGCGAGCAAAATCCTTCGTTTCAAAATATCTAAGTGTTCATCATTCGGTTCATCTATTGGGATGAGCACACCGTTTTCATCTTGAATAAATTTACCTGCTTCAGATGCATCTGCTTGTTTATGCCATAGCCAGATATAGTAAGTAGATCTTACAAGTACAAAAAGGGAAACAAGCAAAAGTAAAGTAGGGAAAATTTGTACAAATAAGCGTGTGAAGAAGCTAAATAAAAAGAAAATAAGGACAAGTCCAATTATTAGACCAAGGCACCCCAAATTGGATTGGGCATTATATACATATACTTTGTTACGTTTATTCATTCTGATTTCCTCCATTTTTGGCTGGCTTTATTATACCTAATTTTTCTATCAGAAAGCTTGGAAAAAGTATTCTTAGTTGAGAATGACTTTGCCATGAGGAATAGGTGGTGGGTATGGTAAAATGAATAAGAATGAATTGAGAGGATAGGGATTATACATGAAAGATTACAAAGCCCTTAATTGGTCTAAGACCTATGGCATGAAACAATTACTTGAGGATGTTTCTTTTTTAATTAGAGAAGGACAACATGTAGGTTTAGTAGGTGCCAATGGATCCGGCAAAACAACTTTATTAAATATTATTGCAGGTAAGTCTAGTTTGGATAAAGGCACGATTGAACATCCTAAGGAATTTAATATTGGTTTAGTGACACAAGATCCAGGTCTTGATGAAGAGCAAACAATTTTTGAGGCCGTCTATACGTCCGAAAGTGCGATTGTCCAGTTAGTGGGTCGCTATGAGGAAATCACTTTAGATTTGCAGTTAAATCCTGAGAACGTTCAATTACAAAATAGATTTAGCCAAATCGAACAAGAAATGAATACACAAAATGCTTGGACGTTAGATACGACAATCCAAACGATTTTATCGAAATTGGGGATTCATGATTTAACCCAAAAAATTAAGGTACTTTCTGGGGGACAAAGAAAACGTGTTGGTTTAGCAAAGGTTTTAATTGAAGAGCCCGATTTATTATTGATGGACGAACCAACCAACCATTTAGATTTTGAAATGGTGGAGTGGTTAGAAAATTATATTGCTAATTATAAAAAGTCTGTTCTAGTTGTAACGCATGATCGTTACTTCCTTGATCAAATAACAACTCATATTTTTGCACTCGATCGAGGTACTTTGACCCAATATGAAGGGAACTACCAAACATATTTGGCAAAACGTCAATCAGAACATGAAATCGAAGAAGCCACCATGGCCAAACAAAAGAAACTATTCAAGAGTGAATTAGCATGGATGCGTAAAGGCGCTAAAGCTCGTTCCACGAAACAACAGGCACGTATCCATCGTTTTGAGAATTTAAAAGAAAAAGTAAATCAAACAACTGATGATTCAGAATTAACAGTAGACCTAGACTCACAGCGTTTAGGGAACAAGGTACTGGAATTTACAGATTTAACGGTGGGCTATCCAAATAATCCATTAATTACGGACATTAACTTATTACTACAAAATAATGAACGTATTGGTATTATCGGTGATAACGGTGCAGGTAAAACGACATTTTTAAATACCATTGCTGGCCTTCAAGAGCCGTTATCGGGTGAAGTGAAGACAGGGGAAACGGTAAAAATAGCCTACTTCCAACAAATTCCATCTGATTTGCCAGATGACAAACGTGTGATTAACTATGTACAGGAGATTGCCTCAGAATATACCTATGATGATGGCAATAAAGTTTCAGCAACACAAATGCTCGAACAATTCCTTTTCCCTAGAGAATCACACGGCATGTTAATTGGTACCCTGTCTGGTGGAGAACGTAAACGTCTGTACCTTTTGCGTATCCTAATGGCAAGACCAAACGTATTACTACTTGATGAGCCTACAAATGACTTGGACATCGATACATTAACTGTATTGGAAGATTATTTAGAAACCTTCCAAGGTACAGTGATTACGGTATCTCATGACCGTTATTTCTTGGATAAAGTTGTCGAAAAGCTTATTATTGTGGACAGTGATTTAAATACAGTACAATTATTCTATGGCAATTATCATGATTACCGTGACGCAGTCAAAGAAGCCAAAGAAGCCAAAGAAGCCAAAGAAGCCAAAGAAGCCAAAGAAGCTGAAAACGTACAAAAAGCAACACAAAGAAATCAAGCTGCCACAACTACATCTTCGAATGATAATCAGGCAACAAAAAAGGCAACTAAACGTATGTCTTATCAGGAGAAGAAAGATTGGGCGGTCATCGAAGATGAAATTGCTGCTTTAGAGGAAGAAATCGAAGCTTTAGATCAAGCAATGTACGATAATGGAAATGATTACGGCAAACTGAATGAATTGCAAGAGCAAAAAGATAGCAAAGAAAATGATTTGCTGGAAAAAATGACCTATTGGGAATACCTATCTTCATTTGAAGGGTAAAACTAGCTATTAAATATAACAATATTAGGAGGGTGACATATTGGCTAAACAATATTTAGATATGTTGAACCATATTTTAGAAAATGGGCAAGATAAAAGTGACCGAACAGGTGTAGGTACAAGATCCGTGTTTGGTTATCAAATGCGTTTTGATTTAAACGAAGGGTTTCCCTTACTAACGACAAAAAAAGTCCCGTTTTCCTTAATTAAAAGTGAATTACTATGGTTTTTAAAAGGCGATACAAATATTCGCTATCTATTACAAAATAACAACCATATCTGGGATGAGTGGGCTTTTAAGCGCTGGGTTGAAAGTGATGAATACCAGGGCCCAGACATGACTGACTTTGGTCTACGTGCGAATGAAGATGACGAGTTCAAAGCGATTTATTTAGCTGAAAAACAAGCTTTTTGTAACCGCATTTTGGCAGATGATGCATTTGCAGCTGAATTTGGTGAATTAGGGGATGTTTATGGTAAACAATGGCGCAATTGGGAGACTCGTGATGGTGGATCAATTGACCAGATAGCAAACATTTTAAACCAATTGCGCAATACACTTGATTCTAGACGCATCATGTTATCTGCATGGAATCCAGAGGATGTACCCAATATGGCTTTACCACCTTGCCACACAATGAGCCAGTTTTATGTTCAAGATGGTAAATTATCTTGTCAATTATACCAACGTTCGGGAGATGCTTTCCTTGGTGTGCCGTTTAATATTGCTTCATATGCATTATTGACACACTTATTAGCACGAGAAGTAGGCTTAGAAGTTGGAGAATTTATCCATACTTTCGGTGACGCTCATATTTATAACAATCATTTCGACCAAGTGCGTGAACAATTAACACGCGAACCTCGTGCACTACCAACTTTATGGATTGGTGGCGAAGGTAAATCCATCTTTGATCTTGAAAAAGATGATATAAAAGTAAAAAATTATCACCCTTATGATGCTATTAAGGCACCAGTAGCAGTATAATAGATACAAGCATTTTCCCTACAGGATTATAAGCTAAGGAGGAAAGAAATATGTTAATTGCAATTTGGGCTCAAGATTTAAATCACTTAATCGGTAAAGAGGGCGTATTACCCTGGCATTTACCAAATGACTTAAAATTTTTCAAGGAGCAAACCTTAGGCAAGACAGTTGTAATGGGGCGTAAAACCTATGCGGGTTTAAATTACAAACCGTTGGCTAACCGACGTAATATTGTAATAACGCGTCAAACGCATCCTTTCCAATCAGAATATGACCAAACAAATGTTGAATTAACTGACAATATTGAAGATATCTTGCGCTTAGCTGAAACAGAGGACGTAATCATTATGGGTGGCTACTCTATATATCGTCTATTCTGGCCATTTATCCAGGAATTACGCGTGACAACCATCTACAATGAATTTGAAGGTGATGTCCATTTTGATCCTGATTTAAATGACTTTGAAGCTTACGAAGTAATTGAAGGGGAAGTGGACGATAAAAATATCTATCCACATAAATTCGTATTTTATCGCAGAAATGATGAGGTGTAATTTCTTTGAATTTACCGAATAAGACAAAAAGTAATCCATGGAAATGGGCCTTTCTTGCCTTATTGGCGTTTATTATAGTGCCAATCATAGCTTTATATGTCTATTTACAAATTGCAAGTACCAATCTTCCGTCAACGGTCGATGAGAGTAGCACGACAACTAGTCAAAGTGATGAAACAATTGTTGCTGAGGCTAATTTGACAACGATGTCTTTTAATCGACTTGTTGATGCCGTGATTGGTGGAAATGCCGTCCCATATCAATTAACTGTTGATAAACAAGTGACTTTTTCCGGGCAAATTGACTTTTTGGGTACGCAAGTACCATATACAATGGAGGGTCTACCAAGTGTAACGGCGGATGGCAATATTTTAATTGATATCACAAGCATTCAATTAGCCGATATTGATTTACCAACTGAAACCGTGTTAACCTTGTTCCAATTGACCATACCTACTGATTTGCCGCTTCAGGTCCTTGCGAATAAGCAACAAATGTTGATACGTTTAGATGAAATTTCTGCGGATATGGATTTTCGAATTCGGGCCAAGGAGATTGACTTGACAAACGACAAGATTGAAATTTATTTGGATGTGCCAATTTCTTATCTAGAGGAGCAAATCGAGGCCAATCAAGCTACACAGTAGTAGCCTGCAAACTATAACGGGAAGTAGAGTGATGATTACGCAATCTTTTTACCATTACGTTCAGATATATAGAAATGCCGATTTATTAGAGTATGACCAGCAAGCGCAGTTTGCTGAGCTGGTCTTTTTAGATGGGGATTTTCCGAAAGCTGCGACCGATTTTGCAACACTCAGTAATTATATTGAATTAAACCAACGCTATTCGGATTTTGTAGCCACTTTTGATGATATTTGGCAATCTTATAGTGATAAGTATTTAAGCTAAGTGCAAATATTGGGTAATATTTGTTGGACTGTCAAAAGTATTTGAAGAAAGTAGTGAAGACGATGCAAGAAGACCAAAATGCAACAGACAAGCAAACAATTAAGCAAACAAAGCTTGATGAAAATGAACCAAATCAACCCAAAGGACAAGCTGAACCTAAAAAACGTGGTGTTTCATGGTGGGTATATTTATTATCTATTATCCTTGTATTTGCAATTACCTTAACTGGGACCACCTATGTGACGACAGGTAGCTTACCTGGTCAGAGTTTGATTACCGGTTCAAACACGAAATTATCCACTGAGGAAATCCAAAAAATACAAGCTGCCTTTTCAACGATTATGGGTGATTATGTGGGGGATGTTGACCGTGAAACTTTGGTTGACGGTGCAATCACAGGCATGGCAGAGGTATTAGAGGATCCGTATTCACAATACCTAACTGATCAATCTGCACAACAATTGGATGAAACAATCGATGGTTCATTTGAAGGTGTAGGTGCTGAAATTATTGAAGCTGAAAATTATATTCAAATAGTAAGCCCAATTAAAGGTTCACCAGCTGAAAAGGCTGGCTTATTAGCTAACGATATTATTACTGCGGTTGATGGCGAATCGATTCAAGGCTATACAGCGCAAGAAGCAGTTGAATTAATTCGCGGAGAAGCGGGTACTGATGTAATCCTAACCATTCAACGTGGGCAGGATACATTTGATGTGACAGTAACGCGTGATACAGTACCTATTCAAACAGTCTATTATAATCTAATTGAAGATAATCCGACTGTTGGCTACATTCAAATTACGAGCTTTTCAACGCCAACATACGACGAATTAGTGTCAGCAGTTGACGATTTGCGTAGTCAAGGCGCTGAAAAATTTGTCTTAGATGTCCGTGGTAATCCAGGAGGACTATTAACCTCAGCCTTGCAAATTGCTAATATGTTCTTAGAAGATGGCGATGTAATTATGCAAGTTGAAGAAAAGGATAGCGATCCTGTAGTGTACAAAGCCTCAGATGCCGATTATGGGGATTTCCAAGTTACAGAAGATGTTGTCTTATTAGCGGACCAAGGTTCTGCCTCAGCTTCTGAGATATTAGCTGCTGCGCTCCAAGAATCTGCTGGCGTTCAAGTGGTTGGTAGCCAAACCTTTGGTAAAGGTACTGTTCAAAGTATTTTTGATTTAGATGCTGATGCAGAATTAAAAATTACCATTGCTAAATGGTTAACGCCAAGTGGTACATGGATTCATGAAAAAGGTGTTACACCCGATGTGCCGGTTGATCTACCAGATTATGCCTCTCTTACTTTAATTGACACGAGTCAAACCTATAAAGAAGGCGATTCTTCTGATGCTATCAAAAATATCGAATCTGTTTTAGTAGCGCTCGGTTACCAAACATCAGAGGCTGACACAGTCTTTGAATCTGATACATCAGAAGCAGTTACTGCATTACAAGCTCAAAATGATCTTAGCCAAACGGGTGTCGTTGATGCAGAAACTGCCACAGCTATGATGGTTGAAATGCAGGCATTAATTGCTGAAAATGATACACAATTGGATAAAGCTGTAGAAATTCTGGAATAATCGAACTTTTAAGGATAAAATAAGATGAATGATTCAATCTAGGCTATAGACCTAGATTATGATAGGATTATCTACGGACTATACAGAAATTAAGGGCACTTGGCCCAATGTAAAGGATTGACCATATGAAAAAGTTTTTTGAAGAAGTATTCTCAATCGTCATATCGGTCGTTATTGCCCTAGTGATTTTTTGGGTAGTACGTACCTATTTATTCTATCCATTTAAGGTAGATGGCGATTCTATGAAAGATACCATGCTTGATGGTGAACGATTTATTTTAAATTTGAGGGATCCAATTGATCAGTCGGATATTGTTGTATTTCCAGCGCCAGATGGGTCCGGTGATGAATATGTCAAACGTATTATAGGGGTACCAGGAGATACGGTGGAGTATAAGGATGACATCCTTTATATCAATGGTGAAGCGATTGATGAACCCTATTTAGATACCATCAAAGCAGATTATTTTGCACGGTTCCCAGAAGATACAACCTTTACTGACGATTTCACACTCAAAGATATCACTGGTCAAACAACTGTACCTGAGGGTTCATATTTCGTCCTTGGTGATAACCGTGAAGTATCACATGATTCACGATACTTTGGTTTTATCGATGCCGATTCTGTTGAAGGTACCACCCATTTTAGATATTGGCCTTTAGATAAAATTGGTAGTGTTCAATAAGTTAAAAATGTAAAATAAAAAGTTGGCTCTAAACCGCCAACTTTTTTCAATGAAAGGAGTCAAAAATGGCACATATACAATGGTATCCTGGCCATATGGCTAAGGCAAAAAAAGAAGTACAAAATCAATTAAATGCAGTCGATATTGTGTTAGAAATCCGAGATGCACGTATTCCCATGGCTAGTAAAAACCCCATGTTGGATGAGATTATCAAAAATAAGCGACACATGATTGTCTTGAATAAAAAAGATCTGGCAGATCCATTCCAAACTAAGGGATGGGTTGAAGCTTTGAGTAATGACAACACCCAAGCAATTGCGATTGATAGTAAAAAATTATCGGATATGAAACTTTTCCGCCAAGCGTTAAAAGACTTTACGCAAGATATTCAAGATAAATGGCAAAAGAAAGGCTTATTACATAAGTCGATTCGCATTATGGTGATTGGTATTCCGAATGTTGGGAAATCCACTTTTATCAATCAATTTACCAAGCAAAAGAAAGCACAGGTGGGTAATAAGCCAGGTGTTACTAAAGGGCAACAATGGATTAAAATTGATAAAGATTTTGAGTTGTTGGATACACCAGGTATATTATGGCCAAAATTTGATGATCAAGAAGTAGGGGACAAATTAGCCCTAACAGGTGGTATTAAAGATACACATTATTTTAAAGATGATGTCGCACTATTCGGTTTAGAATTGATGTTACATTATTATCCGGATGCAATTGCGAAGAATTATCCTATTGCTAAAGAAGCAGTAACGCCACCATACCCTGAATTATTGATGACCTTAACAAAAAATATGGGCTTACTGGATGATTATGATCGAGCTGCTGACCGAATTATTCGCGATTTTAGAGAGGGTAAATTAGGTCGAATGACCTTAGATCGGATTGAAGAATTATCGCTTTATGTAAGCGACACGCAAACAAGCAAGCTTAATAAAGATCATCAAAAAGATTCAGACAGCACAGAAAGAGCATAATATGACAGAACAAATAAACGATATAATCAATGGTTCAACAGAAATACATGCCTTAAAAATCAGCCAAGTGAAAAACTATTTAGCCCAGGAGAATCCGGATGCTCAGGTAATTGCTCAAATGCGGTTAGACGAACGTAAGGGGGTGCAGACGGCTTTAAGTAAATTCGACAAGGATAATGCTAAAGCAGCAGCAGTAAGGGCTAAAATAGCTGATTTATGCAGCTTAGAAGCAAAATTACGCGCTCAAGGCTATCAATATATTGCTGGGGTTGATGAAGTAGGCCGTGGCCCTTTGGCAGGACCAGTTGTAACGGGAGCTGTGATACTACCGGCAGATATGCCAGCCGTATACTTTAACGATTCGAAACAATTATCGCATGCCAAACGTAAAGCCTTAGTTGCCGATATTGAAAAATATGCGATATCTTATACAATTGGCATCCAAAGTGCGGCAGAAATCGATGCATCAAATATTTTAATCGCAACAAAAAATGCTATGGTTCAAGCACTTGAAAACTTAGCCCCTAATCCAGACTATGTTTTAATAGACGCAGTGAAATTGGATCAATATACGAAAGCACCTCAAATGTCGATTATAAAAGGGGATGCTAAAGTTTACGCGATAGCTGCTGCCTCTATTTACGCCAAAGAATATCGTGACCGTTTAATGGCAGAATATGCTGATTTATATCCTGGATATGGCTTTGAAGTCAATGCCGGCTATGGTACGAAACAACATTTAGCCGGTCTTGAAAAATTAGGACCAAGTCCAATTCACCGAAAAACTTTTGCGCCAGTAAAAAATCATTTATAAAAAAGTGGGATTAGACCACTTCCTACGTATATATAACGTAGAGAGGTGGTTTTTTATATGTTATTTGAACTAAGTAATCCGTTTCAAAAGACGATAGTCAGCTTAAAAGCAACAGAAATTGTTAAGTTAGAAAGAATGCTAGTATATGCCCACGAAGCAGGAATTTTTACCTATCAAGAATTATCAGGTATCATTAATGCCCGGATTACAGAAGTGAAAGACTTAGATGGTTATGTGAGGAATGTAGGCGACGCAAAGAAAAGTCTTGCCTGGAATAGATTTAGGCAAAAGTATTCGATTGCCTATTATGATGGAGTGTATGAATCACATCAAATTCAGCTTATCACGATTTTGAATGCAGATTTCTATCCATTTAATTTGGTGAATACTTATCAGCCTAATTTAGTACTCTATTGCCAAGGGAATCTTGCTTTAATGAAGGAAACGACGTTAGCTGTTGTTGGATCTAGAAACATGACTAATTATGGTAAAGGTGTTATGGATCATGTCTTGCCTAGGGTAGCGAAAGAGTTTGTGATTGTTTCGGGTTTGGCTCGAGGTGTTGATACTTATGCCCACCAGGTGGCCATGACAAGGGGTAGGACTATAGCCGTAATTGGTACAGGACTGCTCACAACTTATCCAAGTGAAAATAAGCATATTCAAGCGTACCTCGCTAAGGAGCAATTGGTAGTATCGCCTTTGCCGACTTTTGCCAAGGTACAACGCTGGCATTTCCCTTATCGAAATCTACTTATCGCAGGATTGTCTCATGCTTTACTAGTCGTGGAGGCCGCAGATAAAAGTGGTTCCTTAATCACGGCGAATTACGCCTTACAAGAGAATAGAACTGTGTTTGCGGTACCGGGCTCAATTTTATCGTCATTATCCAAGGGTACCAATACCTTAATTCGATATGGGGCGAGTCCCGTCCTAGATGCTAGTGATATTTTAACTGAGATGAAAATGTATCTGACTTAGGAAAACGCAACATATTTTCCTATATAAAAATAAAATACTTGCTTATTTACCATATAAGTTATATATTCTTCGGTAACCAATCATTTACATATTTGACAAATGCCACTTTGGTAGCATAATATGTAAAGCGATTTAGAAATGGAAATAAGAAAGGAGCTTATCGTTGGCATATAAATATTTAGTAATTGTAGAATCTCCGACGAAAGCCAAAACGATAGATAAATATTTAGGTAGAAATTATAAGGTTGTAGCTAGTAAAGGACATTTACGTGATTTACCTAAATCGCGTATGGCTATCGACATTGAAAATGATTATGCGCCTGATTATATTAATATCCGTGGTAAAGGTGATTTAATTAAGGAATTGCGTCGCGATGCGAAGAAAGCTGAAAAAGTCTTTCTTGCGAGTGACCCGGACCGTGAAGGGGAAGCTATTGCTTTCCATTTAGCACACATTCTTGGTTTAAACGTAAATGACCCAATTCGTGTAACTTATAATGAAGTAACAAAAGAAGCTGTAACGGACGCAATTAAGCATCCAAGACCAATAGATATGGATCTTGTAGATGCCCAACAAGCGCGACGTGTTTTAGACCGTCTCGTTGGTTACAATTTGTCGCCTATGTTATGGAAGAAAGTGAAAAAAGGATTATCAGCAGGTCGTGTACAATCAGTTGCTTTGCATATGATTATTTCGCGTGAAAATGAAATCCGTGCTTTTAAACCAGAAGAATACTGGACTGTAGATGGTACCTTCATTAAAAATCGTAAAACATTTAAGGCAAATGCATCGAAATTTAAAGGTAAAAAATTGGACCTGAAAAATGATGATGATATGAAGGCTTTTATGGCGGAAATTACTAGCCAAGATTTCACAGTTGAAAATGTAACTGAGAAAGAAAGAAAACGAAATCCGCAAAAACCATTTACAACTTCCTCAATGCAACAAGAAGCAGCGAAGAAATTAAATTTCCGTACAAGAAAAACCATGATGATTGCGCAACAACTATATGAGGTATTAAATTGGGTACAGGTGCACCTGTTGGTTTAATTACCTATATGCGTACTGACTCAACACGTATTTCTGATACAGCAAAAGCTGGGGCAAAAGATTACATTGTAGAAAACTTTGGTAAGGAATATTTAGGCTATCAAGCGGCAAGTAAACAAGCTCAAGGTGCTCAAGATGCCCATGAGGCAATCCGACCATCTTCTGCAGATCGTACGCCAGAAGCAGTTGAACAATACTTATCAAGAGATCAATTTAGATTATATTCTTTAATTTGGTCTCGTTTTATGGCTAGCCAAATGGCACCTGCTATTTATGACACGGTTTCTGCTGATTTAGTACAAAATCAAGCGTCTTTCCGTGCGAATGGCTCTAAAATTAAATTTGAAGGTTACCAAAAGGTTTACACAGAAGCCAATAATAAAGATAATATCTTGCCTGAACTAATTAACGGCGAAACGGTGAAATCAAAAGATTTAGAACCAAACCAACATTTCACACAACCACCAGCACGTTATACGGAAGCTTCTTTGATTAAAAAATTAGAAGAAGACGGCGTTGGGCGTCCATCAACTTATTCACCAACAATAGAAACGTTATTACGCCGTTACTATGTCAAGTTGGAAGCTAAACGTTTTGAACCAACTGAATTGGGTGAAATTGTTGATTCATTGATTTCCGACTACTTCCCAGAGATTGTAGATACTTCATTTACTGCTGAGTTAGAGCAAGAATTAGATGATATCGAATCGAACAAAAAAGAATGGGTTGAAGTAATCGATAATTTCTATAAATCGTTCAGCAAAGAACTCGAAAAAGCTGAAGTGGAAATGGAAAAAATTGAAATTAAAGATGAACCTGCAGGCTTTAAGTGTCCTGTTGATGGTGGCGAAATGGTTATTAAGATGGGGCGTTTTGGTAAGTTCTATGCATGTGCAAACTTCCCAGAATGTCGTCATACCGAAGCTATTGTTAAGGAAATTGGCGTAACTTGTCCGAAATGTCACGAAGGTCAAATTGTTGAACGTAAATCTAAGAAAAATCGTATTTTCTATGGTTGTTCACGTTATCCAGAATGTGATTTCACGGATTGGAACAAACCAATTGCCCGTAACTGTCCAGTCTGTGACCACTACCTAGTAGAGAAAAAAGGTCGTGGGGGCAAACAAATTGTATGTCCTAATGGCGATTATGCTGAAGATGTACAAAAAGGTGATGTTGTCGAAGCATAAGATTTTTTATCAGTTGATTCAGAATTGGTATTTCAATGAAAATTTGAAAACACGCTTTCTATTGTGGTACATTAGTGCCATTGATAGAGAGGGTGTTTTTTTATGTCACCAGAAGGTTTTAAACAAGTATTTAAAAATTATCTCCAACACGAAAAACAATATTCCGTTGAGACCGTTAAGGCCTACTTATCAGATTTCGATGCCTTTGAACGGTTTATGGTGGAAGCTGGAATTGAAAGTTTTGATCAAGTAAGTTATCGTGACATCCGGATATATTTAGGTCAATTACAAAGAGATGGTTTGTCTAGAAAATCGATTTCGCGTTATTTGTCGTCTTTGCGTACAGCTTTTAATATTCTATTAGATCGCGGACAAATTGATGAAAATCCTTTTAATTATGTACAAACAGCAAAGGTTGGTTTAAAGCTACCCGATTTCTTCTATGAATCTGAAATGCAAGCTATTTTTGATGCTGTAAAGGGTACAGATCCTATTGCCCTTAGAAATAATGCTTTATTAGAGGTTTTGTATGGTACAGGTGCTCGCGTGAGTGAGGTTAGAGATTTACGCATACAACAGCTAGATTTAGATGCGGGTATGATCTTATTACATGGTAAGGGGAATAAAGATCGATATGTGCCTATGGGTTCATTTTGTCGCGATGCTTTAGTCAATTATTTTGATCAGGGTCGACCTGGTTTAATGGCTAAGACGCCAGAAAAGCATGACTATGTATTTGTCAATTACAGGGGCCAGCAGCTTACTAGCCAAGGAATTGAGTATATTTTAGATCAAATTGTTAAGAAATCAGCAACTAATTTGTCTATTCATCCACATAAGTTGCGTCATTCTTTTGCTACGCATCTTTTGAACAATGGTGCTGATATCCGAACTGTACAGGAGCTACTAGGTCATTCTAGTCTATCTACTACCCAAATTTATACGCATATGTCTAAAGAGCATCTGAGGGATAATTATTTGCAATTTCATCCCCATGCCAAAAGAGATCATAAAAAACCTTCTCAAGATGCTTAAGTAGCAATTGAGAAGGTTTCTTTCATCTTATTTTTTTTAGACTTACGTAAGCCGAAGGGTACCTTGATTCAGTACCTTGGCGAATGCGTTTAATATTATCTTTATGACGAACAACGATTAAGATGAATACCAACAATGTTACAAGCGTAAGGACCCAATCTTGGTACCATAGTGACAATATCAAGGCAAATGCTACAGCAAAAATACTTGAGAAACTCACCATACTAGTGATGTATAGGGAAATGAAGAATGATGCGATAGCAATTAATGCAAAAATTTGATGGTATGCAAGCACCACACCAAAGGATGTTGCAACAGCTTTCCCACCTTTAAATTTTAAGAAAATGGGGAAAGAGTGTCCTAAGATGGCCATTCCACCAAATAGGAGTGGGTGCCATGAGATACCAAGCGCGGTGGCTAGTAAAACAGGTATCATACCTTTTAGCATGTCACAGACAAAAACAAGGCTTCCGCCTGCTTTGCCAAAGGCACGAAAGGCATTAGTGGTACCGATATTGCCTGAACCAAATTGTCGAATATCTTTTTTATACAGTAATTTACCAATGACTAACCCAAAAGGAATTGATCCGATGAGATAGGCAAAAATAAGTAAGGTAACAATGAGCATGATGTCATTCCTTTCAATAAATCCATAGATTGCCCCTATTATACCATGATTTAAAATCTCTAAGGCAAAATGCTGAGGATTTCTATTATGAAAATAAATGTTACTTGTTTTCATAACTAGTAAATGGCGAAATGGTTGTTACTTCATTTTATCGTAAAATGGGCTATAATAGATAGGTTGCGTATGAAACACGATGAATAAGTTTCACTTTGCATTTGGCAAATCAACGTTTTTAATATATTATGAAAAAGATTGAAAGTGGGGTAGACGATTTGGCCAAACCAACAAATAACAATAATAATGAATCAGTATATGATGAAAGTTCCATCCAAGTACTGGAAGGGTTAGAAGCAGTTAGAAAACGCCCGGGTATGTATATTGGATCTACAGATGCAAGAGGATTGCATCATTTAATTTATGAGATCGTTGATAACTCGATTGATGAAGCTTTAAGCGGTTATGCAGACCATATTACGGTAACATTAGCTAAAGATGGGTCTGTCATTGTCGTTGATAACGGTCGTGGTATGCCTATTGGTAAACATACGAGTGGTAAACCAACAGTAGAAGTTATTCTAACCGTTTTACATGCAGGAGGTAAATTCGGCGGATCAGGTTATAAAACATCAGGGGGTCTACATGGGGTAGGTTCATCAGTTGTAAATGCCTTGTCTAGCAGATTTATTGCAACTGTTCACCGAGATGGCAAAGAATATCATCAAGAATTTACCAATGGTGGAAAACCAGGCAAACCCAAAACGGTTGCTTATAAAGGTAAAATAACGGGTACCAAAATTCAATTTTATCCGGATGCAGAGATCTTTGGTCATATCAAATTCGATGCTAGCACAGTCCGTGAGCATTTAAGAGAATCGGCCTTCCTATTGAAAAATTTACGAATTGATTTTATCGATGAAGTGAATGAAACAGAAGAAACTTTTCACTATGAGGATGGTATCAAAGCGTTTGTAGGATATCTGAATGAAGATAAGGATAGTTTACATGATATTGTTTACTTCCAAGGAGAAGAAAATGGTATCGAAATTGAACTAGCCTTCCAATATAATGACGGCTATTCTGAAACGGTATTATCTTTTGTGAATAATGTCCGCACCTCTGATGGGGGTAGCCATGAAGCTGGTATGCGTACAGGGTTAACTAAGTCATTTAACGAGTATGCACGTAAAGTGGAATTATTAAAAGCGAAGGAAAAAAACCTAGAAGGAACAGATGTTCGTGAAGGTTATACAGCGGTATTATCGCTACGTATTCCAGAAGAAATTCTACAATTCGAAGGTCAAACCAAATCTAAATTAGGTACGCCACAAGCTCGTTCAGCAACAGACAAAATGGTTTCTGATAACTTGGGTGTCTATTTAATTGAAAATGGAGAAACCGCGCAGATGCTTGTTCGTAAAGCCTTAAAAGCAAGGGAAGCACGTGATGCTGCACGAAAAGCACGTGATGCGACACGAGGTGCTAAAGGAAAACGTAAAGAAGTATTACTATCTGGTAAATTAACACCTGCCCAAGGACGTAATGCTAAGAAAAATGAATTATTTCTAGTCGAAGGGGATTCTGCCGGTGGTTCAGCCAAACAAGGGCGTGACCGTAAATTCCAAGCAATTTTGCCTTTAAGAGGTAAAGTTTTAAATACCGAAAAAGCTAGCATCCAAGATGTGCTTAAGAATGAGGAATTAAATACGATTATCTACACAATTGGTGCCGGCGTTGGCGCGGAATTTGAGGTAGAAGACTCAAATTATGATAAAGTCATTATCATGACCGATGCCGATACCGATGGTGCACATATCCAAGTACTATTATTAACCTTCTTCTATCGCTATATGCGACCTTTAATTGAAGCTGGAAAAATTTATCTAGCAATGCCCCCTTTATATAAAGTGTCTAAGGGTAAAGGTAAAAATGAAGTCATAGAATATGCATGGACTGATGATGAACTTAAAGCAGTTACACAAAAAGTTGGTAAAGGGTATATTCTTCAACGATACAAAGGTTTGGGTGAAATGAATGCTGACCAGTTATGGGAAACAACAATGGATCCAGAAACGCGTACATTAGTGCGGGTAACGATTGACGATTTATCATTAGCAGAAAAACGTGTATCAGTTTTAATGGGTAATAAAGTGGAACCTCGTCGTAAATGGATTGAAGAGAACGTTGCCTTCACTATGGATGAAGATGATACGTTATTGAAAAATGCAGGGGATAAAGATACGGCACTAAATGATGATGTAACTGAAATTATTGAAGTGCAGAATAAAGTGAGTAGCACTAAGGATGGGCTTGATGAAGACCAAGACTTAGATCAACTCCAAATAAATTTATTTGATGAAGATGGTGATTATTAATGGTTGATATTCAAAAATTAACATTGGAAGAGGTTATGGGCGACCGTTTTGGACGATATTCAAAATATATTATCCAAGACCGTGCATTGCCAGACATCCGTGATGGATTAAAACCAGTACAACGCCGGATTTTGTTTGCCATGTTCCAAGAAGGAAATACATCGACATCAAATTTCCGTAAATCTGCTAAAACAGTTGGTAATGTTATTGGTAATTACCATCCACATGGGGACTCTTCTGTTTATGAAGCGATGGTCCGGATGTCACAAGATTGGAAGAACCGTGAAGTATTAGTTGAAATGCATGGTAACAATGGTTCTATGGATGGCGACTCAGCCGCTGCCATGCGTTATACGGAAGCACGATTATCTAAAATCGCAGACGAATTATTACGCGATTTAGATAAGGATACCGTTGAGATGATTCTAAATTTCGATGATACAGCAGAGGAACCAACAGTGTTGCCTGCAGGCTATCCAAACTTATTGGTAAATGGTGCTACAGGTATTTCTGCAGGATATGCTACGGAAATTCCACCGCATAATTTAGGTGAAATTATCGATGCTACTGCCTATTTAATTGATCATCCCAATGCCAGTGTAGGCAAGTTGATGGACTTTGTACCAGGGCCTGATTTCCCAACAGGGGCCATCATTCAAGGGAAAGATGAACTTAAAAAAGCATATACTAGCGGACGTGGCAAGGTGGTTGTTCGTTCTAAACATCATATTGAAACAGACCGTTCTGGCAAAGAAAAAATTGTAATTACCGAAATTCCTTATGAAGTGAATAAAGCGAATCTAGTACGCCGAATGGATGAATTACGCTTGAATCGTTCGATTGATGGTATCCAAGAAGTGCGTGATGAATCTGACCGTAACGGGTTACAAATTGTGATCGAGTTGAAAAAAGAGGCAAGTTCTGACGCAATCCTAAATTATTTTTATAAGAATTCAGATTTACAAATCAATTACAACTTCAATATGGTAGCAATTAATCACCAACGTCCAGAGCAAATTGGTTTAAAAGAAGCTTTATTAGCATATATTGAGCATCGTTATGTAATCATTCGTCGACGTACGACTTTCGACTTAAACAAGGCGCAACGACGATTACACATTGTTGATGGACTAGTGAAGGCGATGTCTATTCTAGATGAAGTGATCGCGGTAATTCGTAATTCTAAAAATAAATCCGATTCAAAACAAAACCTGATTCGGGAATTTGATTTTTCAGAAACACAAGCTGAAGCAATTGTCAGTTTACAGTTATATCGTTTAACGAATACAGACGTTACAGCCTTACAAAACGAACGTTTACAGTTAAACGAAGAAATTGCATCTTATCAAGCCATCTTAAATGATGATAAATTATTATACGCACGTATGAAGACGGAATTGAAAGCTATTAAGAAAGCCTATGCGTCAGAGCGTCGTACTGAGATTCAAGATGAAATTGAAGAAGTTATTGTGAAGAAACAATTATTGATTTCTGAAGAAGATGCCATCGTGGTCGTTACACGTGGTGGCTATATTAAACGTTCTACTATTCGATCATTCAAAGCATCAGGTGTTGAAGAAGTAGGGCTCCGCGATGGTGACCATGTATTGTATATGGCGAAGCATACGACTTTGGAACAGCTTGTCTTTATCACAAGTAAGGGGAACTACATTTTCCAACCAGTGTATGAGCTACAAGATATCCGGTGGAAAGATTTAGGTGAACACATTTCGCAAAGAATTTCGTTTGCTAGTGATGAATATATTATCGGGGTCTTCCCTTATGCAGAAAATAGCAAAGATAATTTGTTGCTAGCAACTGCTCAAGGGATGATTAAACAAACTGGTTTAAGTGAGTTCAAAGAATTCCGTGGATATAAAAACAAAGCTGGGGTTGCTATGACTTTATCGAGTGATACTGATCAAGTCATTAGCGTATACAAAGTTGATTCATCAACTGACCAAACAAAAGCACAAGTTATTTTAACCACACACTTTGGTTTTACTTTACGTTATCCAATTGAAGAAATCTCAATTATTGGTGCCCGAGCTAAGGGTGTGAAATCAATTAACTTGAAACAAGATGATTATGTCATCAGTGCCGTATATGCTGCTGAACCAAATGATAATTTACAAATCATGATGGTAACTCAACGTGGTCATATGAAACGGATGAAATGGGCTGAAATCAATGTTTTAGGCCGTGCTAAACGTGGATTGGTAGCCTTGAAAGAGTTGAAAGCAAATCCGCATCGTATTGTAGCCGCCTTTTCTGTAGAAGATACCAACCAAATGTTTGAAGTGATTTCAAGCCACGGTAAGATACTTCTTTTACGCGCTGGTGATATTCCTATCGCTAACCGTTATTCTAATGGCTCTATGCTGGTAGATGAAAAAGAAAATGGGCAAATTACTACAGTGACACCAATTATTGACTATCAAAACTTTCAAAGCGAAAACTAAATTTTTATAAAATTGAATGCCTACTAAGCTTTTGTATTGTCTTAGTAGGCATTTTGTTATATTGTAGAAGAAGTTCATAATTATATCATTTTGTATCCATAACTAGATAAAATTAATAGTAAACTTTTGAAGGAAGTAAATTGATAGGCGTTTATCGATGCAGAATGAAACGAAAGAATCGATAAACGATGAAGGAGAAGTATATGCAAGAAGTAGTGATAGTAGCTGCAAAGAGATCAGCTATTGGGAAATTCGGCGGACAATTTAAAAACATTTCAGCCGTTGATCTAGGTGTACAAGTATTAAAACAAACAATGGCTTCAATAGAATTAGATCCGCAGACAGTTGAACAAGTCATCCTCGGTAATGTTTTGAGTGCAGGTCTAGGACAAAATGTTGCACGTCAAGTTGCATTAAAAGCAGGCTTATCTATAGAATCAACGGCTGTAACCATTAACCAAGTGTGCGGATCTGGGTTACGATCTGTGATGATGGCTGCACAAGCAATCATGTTAGGTGATGCAGAGGTGGTTGTAGCAGGCGGAACGGAGAATATGACCCTCGCACCATATGTAATTCAATCTGCACGTTGGGGCCAGAGAATGGGCTCAGGTGAGATGATTGACACGATGCAATATGATGGCCTAACAGATGCCTTTTCAAATCAACCAATGGGGATTACAGCTGAAAATATTGCTGAAAAGTATCGTATTTCTCGCAAAGATCAAGATGAATTTGCTGCTTTTAGTCAGCAAAAGGCGATTGCAGCCATGGAGGCAAACCGCTTTGTTGACGAAATCGTTCCGATTGAAATTGTAAGTAAAAATACGAGTCAAATGATCATTACTGATGAAAGCCCTCGTTCTGGTATTACGGCAAAACGTTTGGGCAAATTAGCACCAGTATTTAAAGATGAAGGTACTGTTACGGCTGGAAATTCATCAGGAATTAATGATGGTGCGGCCATACTGATTTTAATGTCTAAATCCAAAGCAGAAGCGTTAGGTATTCAAGAAATGGTATCAATCGCTTCTTACGCAACGGGAGGGGTTGATCCTGCTATTATGGGGACTGGTCCTATTCCGACTACTAGAAAAGCATTAGCAAGGGCTGGAATCACGGCTAAAGATTTAGACTTGGTAGAAGCAAATGAGGCATTTGCTTCACAAGCTTTATGTGTATCAGAAAGTTTAGACTTGGATATGGATAAAGTAAATGTAAATGGTGGTGCAATTGCTTTAGGACATCCAATTGGTGCCTCTGGTGCCCGTGTTTTAGTGACGCTTATTCATGAAATGCAAAAAAGAAAAGCTGTACATGGGCTTGCTACGTTATGTGTTGGTGGAGGCCAAGGCGTATCGATGATTGTGAAACAAAATATCTAATAAAGCATATTATTTGGATATAAGTGTCATCATGCTACAATGATGATAAAGATGAACAATCTAAGAGGAGTGTAAGCATATGACAATTCCAAATTATATTGCACATGAGGGTACTGAAATCCCACAAATTGGGTTTGGTACTTATAAACTAAAAGGATTTAGTGGTGTCGATTCCATTCAATCAGCACTAGAAGTTGGTTACCGTTACCTGGATACTGCATATAACTACGAGAACGAAGCAACCGTTGGTGAAGCAATTCGCCGTTCGGGCATTGCACGTGAAAATATTCAAGTTGCATCAAAATTACCAGGACGCTATCATCATTTTGATGATGCATTAGTCACCATTCAAGAATCATTATTACGTGCTAACTTGGATTATTATGATTTTTATTTAATTCATTGGCCAAATCCAAAAGAGGACCACTATGTTGAAGCATGGGAAGCATTAATTGAAGCCCAAAAACGTGGTTATGTGAAACATCTTGGAGTAAGTAATTTCTTACCTGAATACATTGAGCGGATAGAAAAGGAAACAGGCGTATTACCAGTATTAAACCAAGTGGAAATGCATCCATACTTCCATCAAAAAGAACAACGAGCTTATGATGCATCTAAGGGAATTATTACTCAATCTTGGTCACCTTTCGTACGAGCAAATGAAAAGATTTCTGAATCCGTACTAGATAATGAGGCACTAATTGCACTAGGTGAAAAATATGGTAAGACGGCTGGTCAAGCCATTCTTCGTTGGCAATTACAAATGGGTGCAATGCCAATTCCTAAATCTGCCAAACGTGAACGTCAAATTGAAAATTTGGATGTGTTTGACTTTACTTTGACGGATGAGGATTTACAAGTATTTGAAACGTTAAATAAACCCGACGGACGCGCTGCAAATCAAGATCCTTCATTCTATCAAGAATTTTAGTTTTGTTGAAAAAAGGAATTTTTCTCAGTCTTAGAAAAGTTCCTTTTTCTATTGGGAATTATGGTAATATATGAATATAAACAATTATAAAAGGGGCTTAAACATGGATAAAATTTTAGTTTTTGGACATCAAAATCCAGATACTGATGCAATTACATCAGCTATTTCATACGCATACTTATTAAATCAAAAAGGTTTAGAAGCAGAAGCTGTTGCATTAGGCGAAATCGGCGACGAAACAGCATTTGCCTTAAAAACATTTGATCAAGAACCATTACGTGTTATTGAAACAGCGGGTTTTGAAACAAATACTGTTGCGTTAGTAGACCACAATGAGTCACAACAATCCGTTGCAGATTTGAAAGACTTAGAAGTATATGCAGTTGTTGACCACCATAAAATTGGTGACTTTACTTCTGCAGCACCATTGTCTTTCCTTACTAAACCATATGGTTGTACCCAAACAATTCTTTTTGAATTATTCCAACAAGAAGCTATTGAAATTCCTAAAAATATTGCTGGTTTAATGCTATCAGCAATTATTGCCGATACTTTGCTATTTAAATCTCCTACAACTACAGAACAAGATAAAATTGTTGGTGAAAAACTAGCAGCGATTGCTGGTGTAGATGTAGCGTCTTATGGTCTAGATTTATTAAAATCTGGTACGAATGTAGATGCAAAATCAGCTACTGAAATTGCTGAAGGCGATGCAAAATCTTTTGAAATGGGTGGCAAACCAGTACGCATCGGTCAAATCAATGTTGTAGATGTGGATGATGTCTTAAAACGTAAAGAAGAAGTATTAGCAACTATGCAAGATTTAGTAACTGATAATGACTATTCAGCATTTTTATTGGTAGTTACAAACATTTTAACAAGCGACTCTGAAGGTTTACTTGTCGGTTCTGAAGACTTTATCCAACACGCTGAACAAGCTTTTGGTGCTAAGGTGACAGATAATCAAATCGCTTTACCAGGTGTTGTTTCACGTAAAAAACAAGTTGTACCACCATTAGAAAAAACATTCTAATAAATTTTTGAGAGGATTGGCCGATCGGTCAGTCCTTTTTTGTTAATTTTAATGGCTTCAAAAGCCGTTATAAGAGGTGTCTTGACAACTTGTATATACAAAAATGTACTTCTTTATCCATTGTCATTTTTGTATCCGCTTCCTAAGAATCGTATTTTTATTGGATTTGTGTTAATTAATCTTAAGAATTTTTGAAATACAATGTAACCAATTTTGTTTTTTGCAAGGATAATTGTGGAATATGTAACGCTTTGCGTTATAGTTGCATTGTAATGAAAGCGCTTAGTTGCACTGGATTTGATTAAATTCTAGGAGGATTTTACATGAGTGAACAAGAAAAATACATTATGGCAATTGATCAAGGGACTACTAGTTCCCGTGCGGTAATATATAACCATAAGGCAGAGACAATAGCGAGTAGTCAAAAAGAATTCGAACAAATCTTTCCTAAGTCAGGTTGGGTTGAACATAATGCCAATGAAATTTGGAATTCTGTGCAAGCAGTAATTGCCGGAGCTTTTATTGAAGGTGGCGTTCGTCCAAATCAAATCGCAGGTATTGGGATCACCAATCAACGTGAAACAACAGTTGTTTGGGATAAAGAAACGGGTAGACCGATTTATAATGCAATTGTTTGGCAATCTCGTCAATCAGCGCCAATTAGCCAAAACATAATTGAGCAAGGCTTGAAAGACGAAATTCAACAACGGACAGGTCTTGTGGTAGATGCCTACTTCTCAGCAACTAAAATTCGTTGGATTTTGGATCATGTTGAGGGTGCACAAGAACGAGCTGAAAAGGGTGAATTACTGTTTGGTACAATCGATACATGGTTGTTATGGAAACTAACAAACGGTGAAGTGCACGTAACAGATTATTCAAATGCGTCACGTACCATGTTAATGAATATCTCGACACTTGAATGGGATGACGAAATGTTACGTCTATTGAACATTCCAAAAGTAATGTTACCTGAAATTCGTTCAAACTCTGAAGTATACGGTCATACAGTTGGCTTCCATTTCTACGGCCATGAAGTACCAATTTCTGGTATGGTTGGTGACCAACAAGGGGCGTTATTTGGACAATTAGCAACAGAACAAGGTACTGTGAAATCTACTTATGGTACTGGTGCATTCATCGTTATGAATGCTGGTAATGAATTAAAAATCTCTAAAAATAACTTATTAACTACTGTAGGCTATGTGATGAATGATGAAGTAACATATGCACTAGAAGGTTCGGTATTCGTTGCTGGTTCTGCTATTCAATGGATCCGTGATGGTCTTGAATTAATTGGAAATGCGGCTGAATCTGAAGCGTTAGCAAATCAATCTCAAAATGAGGATGAAGTATACTTAGTACCTGCATTTACTGGTTTGGGTGCACCATACTGGGATTCAGATGCTCGTGGTGCAGCGTTCGGTATTACACGTGGTACAACAAAAGCTGACTTCGTCAAAGCTACCTTACAATCAATCGCTTACCAAGTTTGTGACATTACTGATACAATGAAGAAAGATACAGGCATTGATGTACCTTTATTAAAAGTTGATGGTGGTGCTGCAATGAATGGATACTTAATGCAATTCCAATCAGACATCACAGGTATTGAAATTGCTCGTGCTGCAAACCTTGAAACTACTGCATTAGGTGCAGCATTCTTCGCTGGTTTAGCTGTTGGATACTGGAAAGACATTGATGAATTAAAATCATTTAACAAACCAGCCCAAACATTTGAACCAAAAATGAATGACTCTAAGAAAAAACGCTTATACGGTGGTTGGGTAAATGCTGTTCGTGCAACACGTGCTTACTCTCAATACTTTAACGAGGAAGAAACAGAAGACAAGGATTAGTACGACCAGGAGGAGTGACAAAATATGTCAAAATTATCTTATAAAAGTAGACAAGCAACAATTGAAGCATTAAAAGAAAACCAATACGATTTGTTCATTATCGGTGGGGGTATTACAGGTGCTGGGGTGGCTATTCAAGCAGCAGCCTCAGGATTAAAAACAGCCTTAGTAGATATGCAAGATTTTGCAGAAGGAACATCAAGTCGTTCAACAAAATTAGTCCACGGTGGTATTCGTTACCTGAAAAACTTTGATTTAGAAGTAGTATCAGATACCGTGACAGAACGTGCAACAGTACATAACATTGCACCACACATTCCACAACCTGATCCAATGTTGATGCCCTTGTATGATGAACCAAAAGTAACATTTAATCCATTACGATTACAAATTGCGATGGATATCTATGATTCATTAGCTGGTGTGAAAGATACTAAATATGCAAATGAAATGTTGAGTAAAGAAGAAGTGTTAGAACGTCAACCTGATTTAATGCAAGAAGGATTAATCGGTGGTGGGAAATACTTAGACTTTAATAATAATGACGCCCGTTTAGTTATCGAAAATATTAAACAAGCCAACGATGATGGTGCTGACTTATTAAGTCACGCTAAAGTAACAGGTTTCGAGTACGAAAATGGCAAAATTGTGGCTGTTCAAGTTGAAGATAAACTATCTGGTGAAACTTTTACTGTCAAAGCACATATTGTCATCAATACAACTGGTCCTTGGTCAGATACAATTCGTCAATTGGATGGTGAAGATGATAAACCGGCACAAATGCGCCCAACAAAAGGTGTTCACTTTGTTGTTGACCGTGCAAAATTAGACGTTTCTCAACCAATTTATTTTGATACAGGTGAACAAGATGGTCGTATGGTATTCGTATTACCAAGAGAAAATAAAACATACTTTGGGACAACAGATACTGATTATACAGGTGATTTTGAACATCCAACTGTTACGCAAGAAGATGTTGACTACTTGTTAAAAGTTGTGAACCATCGTTTCCCTAAAGCGGGCTTAACTATTAATGACATTGAAGCTTCTTGGGTAGGATTGCGTCCATTAATTGATTCTAATAATGCATCTGACTACAATGGTGGTGACTCAGGTCGCTTGTCAGAACGTACCTTTGATGAATTGGTTACATTATTTGATGGTTATGGTGATAAAACAGTAGAACGTGCTACCGTAGAAGATAAATTACAAAGTATTTCGTCAAATACTTCAGAACGTGGTGATGCTAGCCCATCTAGCGTTTCTCGTGGATCTGATTTATCTGTATCAGCAAGTGGTTTATTCACTTTAGCTGGCGGGAAATTAACGGATTACCGTAAAATGGCTAAAGGGGCAATGGAACAAGTCATCCCTGCCTTAACAGCTATTACTGGTAAAGCATTCACGCTTGTTCAATCAGCAACATATCCTGTGTCTGGTGGACAATTTGATCCAAGTGCTTATGATACTGCAATGGACCAATTTGCCAATATTGGTGCTGCACGTGGTCTTGCTTACGGAGATGCATTAAAATTAGCGAAATTATATGGTTCAAATATGTACCGTGTACTAGCTTACTTACCAGTTGCCAAGGATTATGCTGAAAAATACGACTTACCAATTGATATCGCAGTTAGCTTAATATATGCAATCGAAGAAGAGGCCGTTTATACACCTTTAGACTTCTTTGCCCGTCGTACAACCTTAATGTTATTCCAACACGATAAAATGCTTGCTGTTAAAGATGGCGTACGCCAAGTAATTGTTGACTATCTAGACTTAGATGCTGACATTGCAGATGCTCAAGCGAAAGCTTTAGACGAAGAAATTGCAAAAGCAGAATTACAATATTTAAAATAGTCATTTTAAAAGACATATGTACAATTTCAGTGTATAATAAAGATTAAAATTTTTTTGAGGAGGAAGAAAAATGCAAGGTTTTATCGGAGAATTAATCGGTACTTTCTTATTAGTACTATTAGGTTGTGGGGTTAACGCAGGTGTTAACTTAAACAAATCAAATTCACACAATTCAGGTTGGATTGTAATCACTATGGGTTGGGCTTTCGCTGTTACAATCGGTGTTTACGCTTCTGGTTTCTTATCAGCAGCGCATTTAAACCCTGCCGTAACAATTGCGTTTGCAGTTAACGGTTCATTCGCTTGGGGCGAAGTTGTTCCTTACATCGCTGGTCAAATGGTAGGTGCTATCTTAGGTGCCGTAACAGTTTGGTTAGCTTACCACGAACAATTTGAAGCAACAGAAGATAAAGGTGCTATCTTAGGTACTTTCTCTACTGGCCCACAAGTACCAAACACTGTTTGGAACTTAGTGACTGAAATCATCGGTACAGCAGTATTAGTAATTGGTGTTATGGCATTAGGTGCTAACCAATTAGCTGATGGTTTAAACCCAATCTTAGTTGGTGCTATTGTAGCAGCAGTAGGTTTATCATTAGGTGGTCCTACTGGTTACGCAATCAACCCAGCTCGTGACTTAGGTCCTCGTATTGCACATGCATTCTTACCAATTTCTGGCAAAGGTGACTCTAACTGGTCATACGCTTGGATTCCAATTGTAGGTCCAATCATTGGTGCTGTAATTGCAGCATTATTATACAACACAGTCTTACCATTATAATTTTAAAATAATGAAAAACGCGTCAGCCTTTAAAAAGGATGGCGCGTTTTATTATGCAAATTTTAGTGAATGGGGCGGATGTTTTTTTCTAAATAGACTACATCTAGCCATTGATCAAATTTATAACCCATGTTTTTACAACGACCATATTCAGTGAAACCATGTTTTTGGTGGAATTTCAAAGAAGTTTCATTAGTCCCTGTAACAAGTGAAATTATTTTATAAATAGCAGGGTAATTTGCTAAAATTTCATCCTCTAAGGCATGATATAGCTTACCGCCAATACCATGAGCTTTAACATGTGGGTCGAGATAGATTGAAATCTCTTTTGTAGGATTATAGCCTTCATAAGATCCAGCGTCGCTCGTATAAGCATAACCAATGACTTTATCATTAAATGTTGCAACTAGGAAAGGATTCGTGCCTTGACGTTCCTTAATTTGTTCTTCCTTTAAAGAGACATCAGTTAGGTCAATTCTAAATGAATAAGTTGTTGTTTGAATATAATAGTTATAAATATCAGTTAATACAGGAGCATCTGATAAGACAGCTTCACGAATGTTAACTTGGTCAGCAGTAATAGTTGGTGCGTTTGTAATTATTTCTGTCATTAAAATCTTCCTAACATATCAATATGGTAATACCATTTTATTTTACCACGGTAAGTAATTGATGACTAATACAAATTATTGCTAGCGATTGATAGGGGTAGGTTATTAAAGAGGGACATAGAGGCTGTTTTTTCATATAGGCTTAGCTTTAAATAATATATGTTATGTAAACTAAAATATACAAACGTTAAAGCGTAGCTTTACCCAACAATATTTATCACATTTAGGAACATATGTTTGGTATAATGGATTCTATGATATATGTTACATCTAAGGAGTTTTATTATGAACCAAGAATTCAATCCAGATGATTTCTATGAACGTTACGCTGCTTATTTAGCTCAGAAGCAATCCAAAACAAAGGAATCTTATTTAAAAAACATTCGACCCTTTTTAACTTATCTCAAGAAGTTATCAATCGTTAATCCTACATATCATGATGTCGAACGTTATTTCGACGACTTAATTAATCAACCTAGCCAGACACATATCATGATCAATGATATTGATTATGATGAGTTATCTGATCAACAACGACGCGCTTTGGATCAATTTCGCTATAAGGATCGTACAATTAAATCTTACCGTAACATGCTCAATCAGTTTTTTAAATGGTTAGAACGTGAGCAATTATATGAAAATATTGTTCAACGTGCGAATAATAATATACCAGTCCCACATGGTCATGCTAAAGATGCCTTAGATATTGAAGATGTTGAAAAGTTATTAGCTTATTTAAGCGCTGGTAACGATACACTTGTTGGCAAGCGTGATTATGCAATTGTACTACTTGCTGTTACCACTGGATTACGTACAATTGAGCTGAGTCGTGCGAATTTTGAAGATATCCAACGTCGTGGTATGAATACTGTTATCTATGTACAAGGTAAAGGACGTCGAGAAAAAGATGAATTTGTCATTATTCCGCGTAAAACTAAGGAAGTTATCAGAGATTATACGAATTTTAGAGAAAACCAAGGTTACATGATTAATAGTGACTTAGCGCCTTTATTTGCTTCTCATGGCAATCGTAATAAAGGCGGACGAATGTCTACCAGATCGATTTCTAGGCTTATTTCTGCCGCTTATGAAGCCGTGGGTATTCATTCATCCAAGATTACACCACATAGTTTAAGGCATACTGCAGCTACACTAAGCCTTATTAACGGTGGTAACTTACGAGAAACCCAGAAAATGTTGAGACATTCAAGTGTTCGCACTACAGAAATCTACGCACAAGATTTAAATGAAGATTTAAACACATCTAGTCAGCTCATTGAAGACCTGATTGACCAGTCAAAAATTCTAAAAATGGATGAAGTTTTAAGCAAAAAACCTGAATCAGAATAAACCAAAGCCCCCTCTTTTAATAGTCAACTGAGGGGGCTTTTATATTTGGATAATTGAATAATGGTTTAAAAGCTTGCTATAATAGTCTTTTTTATACTTTCCTATTGAGAGGGCTATTTTTACCTCCTTCTATGTCCGCTAAGGGTAATTAGCAGACATAGAAAGTATATTCATTTGCTATCTGTATTTGTTTACACTCTCGCTAATAAGTCACCAAGATATTCAGCTAGTGCTAGCATGCCAAATTTTTGTGCAACTTCTTCTGCGTCCGCATTATAATTTGTATTGGTGTTAACGTCGTAAGCCCATTTTTGTCCGTCTGCCGTTACAATAAATTCTACTGCTGCTACCTGGATATTTTCTACTTTTAGGAAGTTTTCAATCTTATGAATTACTTCTTTGCTTAATACCCCCTCAACGATTTGGAATTTATCCGGTGTAGATTGGACCTGCCCTTCACTTGGAATTTGGCAGTTATCTGCTGGGCACAATTCAAAACCGTCTGAAGAATCGATGCTGACGACATAATGGAATTTACCACCAATAAATTCTGACCGGTATACCCTACCATTTACTGGCTTAACGTAGGCTTGAAGTAAACTAATCCCATCAACTGAATCTTCAAAGAAATCACTATTAACATAGTCTTCTAGCTCTTCAATTCGGTCAAATAGGTTTACCCCAAGCCCTTTACCTGCCCGGTTGTGTTTAATAATAAATGGGAAAGTATCGAGTTTTTTAGCTGCTTGGATAATTTCTTCTTTACCAACTGCAGCAATCGTTTTAGGCGTTTGGATACCTGCTTTTTGTAAGGCTAAATACTGCTTAATCTTGCTGACTTCAAGTTCAATTGCGCGACTACCATTCACCACGCTGGCCTGATGGCTTTCTAACCATGGTAAAACTTGGCTAGTTAATTCAGGTGCATAGCGGTGGTCTCTTGTGTGTGAAGAAGCAGAAATCCGGTTATAGAAAACGCCTGCTGGTGGTGTATCTTGAATGTCTACTAGCCCTGTGTCTAGAAACCAAGTGTCATAAGGAATAGACAGTTGGTCTAGTCGTCTAGTTAAATGTTTTGTCCAATCATCGTTTTCGTGGATGATATATACTTTCTTGTCGGTCAAATTGTTGCGCCTTCTTTCTTTTTAATTTTAGTGAATACTGGCAATTTTGCGCCTTCTGTTTTGGCAATAATAGTCGCTGCTAAAGCATTTCCAACCACATTTAAGGCTGTTCTACCTGCATTTGCGAAGAAATCAATGGATACCAGTAAGGCAACTGCTTCAGATGGTAAGCCTAATTGGTTTGCAGTAGCAAGAAGCACGACAATGGCCCCTGATGGTACTGTAGCGATTGTTTTAGTAATAAAAGTAAGAAATACTACTAAAACGACAAAATCAGAAATTGTTAATGAAGCATCATATATGTTCATTATAAAGGAAATAGCTAAAGATACATAGATTGCTGCACCACCTAGATTTAGTGTGTAGCCTAGGCACGTTACGCCAGATGAGATCACTTTTGGGACTTTATTTTCTTCTAAGCGTTCGATAAGTGAAGGTAATACAACGCTTGAACCGCCTGTAATAAAGGCGATAAAGCTCAAGTCAGAGATGGATTTAAATAATGAAATATAGGATACCCCGAAACAGTAAGCAATGATGGGATAGATTACTAAGGCGGCTGTTAGGTATGCGATGTATAGCCAAAATAGAAAACTGAATACAGAAGAAATACCTGAAATTCCATATATTGCAACGTCATAGGCTAGGAATCCGAAAACCCCGATTGGTGCAAATTGTATGGCATAGTCAACCATTTTAAAGATGGCCGTTTTCCAAGAATTAAAGAAAGAGATAACTGGCTTTGCTTCATCACCAATTGCGATTAGGCCTATACCGAGGAAAATAGCAAAGAAAATAATTGGCAATAAGCTACCATCAGCTAAAGTTTGAAAGATATTGCTTGGAATAATACTCAAGATGAAATCTTGTAAGTTAATCCCAGTCGCAATCCCATCAAGTGATTCGGTAGAGATTTCACCAAGTGCAACATCACCACCAACATTCACTAGTCTACCAAATACCAAGGTCAAGCCGATCAAAAAGGTGGTTACGAGGAAAAAGTAGCCAATCGCCTTAAAGATGACCTTTCCTAGTTGATTCCCACCACCGATTTCTACCACTGATAAGACAATTAATGGAAAAACGAGTGGCACGACGAGCATTTGGATGAGGTTCATAAAGAGATCTCCCAGCATACCAAAATGACTACTGATGCCTGGGAAAAAGTACCCAACGGCGATACCTAAAATGGCAACTATGAGTATCTGTACCAATAAATTAGGTTTTTTAAACATACATATTCCTCCAATCATTTATCAAGACCTACTTTAGTTTGCTAGCAATAGGTCTCTAATAGCTTGTCTCGTAGTATAGCACTCAGGATTTTATAGTAAATAATCGAATATCGGTCATTATTGGTCTAAAATTAAAACACATTAATTACCGAACAGATGTGATGTAGTGCATACATCGTGAAGTATGGCGGAAATAAAGACAATTTTTATAAATTTCCTAAATAACGCATATTTTAATCGTTCAGTTTCCGTAATATTGGCAATTAAATATAATTTCCGTTATAATGGATATCAAGGAGGTGCCTCATGTCTAAAAACTATATAGCGATTATCGGTGACTTAATTGATTCAAAAAAATCAGCTGACCGAGAAAACTTACAAGAAAACTTATTAGAAAGTTTTGCTACAATTAACCAAAACTACGGTGACATCATCGCGTCAAAATTAACGATAACCTTAGGTGATGAATTTCAAGTGTTGATTAAACCTCATCACCAAGTGTTTCAAATGATAGATGACGTCCAACGACTCATTCCCCACCCCATTCGCTTCGGGATTGGTTACGGGTCAATAGCCACAGAGATTGATCCTGAAGTCAGTATAGGCGCAGATGGCCCTGCATACTGGCACGCTAGAAGCGCCATTGAATCAGTCAAGCAACACGATTACAGCGGTAATTTACGTCAAGCCTTCTTTGGTCTAGAGGGAAAAGATGACACCATCAATACCCTGCTCTTGCTGACGGATACTATCCGGTCAAGTTGGACTAAAACCCAGCTATATGTCTTCAATGGACTTTTAGCGACGGGAATTTACCAGCAATCATTTAATCAAAAAGCACTTGCTAAAAAATTAGAATTATCACCCTCAGCTTTAAGTAAACGACTAAATTCAGCCAATATTAAAATCTATCTAGCTGGAAAAGAACAGCTGGCACGTTTCATTCAGGAGGTCGATGATACTGATTCATAATGCCATCACACTCGTATTATTAATTTCCCACTTTCTAGGTGATTACCATTTTCAAAGTGAGAAACTGTCAGAAGCCAAGAGAAAGAGTCACGCCGCTCTTGCAAGACACCTAGCTATCCATGGATTACTTTTGTTTATATCATGGTTACTCACTTGGCAGTCGAATATGATTCTCTTATTTTCAGCTGTATGGCTAGGACATATCATCATTGATTTACTGAAGGTGACCTTGCAACGAAAGTGGATATTCCAGGCAGAACCGATTCCTTATATTTATCTGATTGATCAATTGCTTCATATTTCATTGATTGTCGTCTTAAGTCAGGTTGTTTTCCCGGCATCCGGTGACGTCTCCGTATCCATACCTACATTGGTCTTGAAATGGACCTTACTGACGGTATTAATAACCAAACCCGCGAACGTTACCTTTAAAGTGCTTTTCAATCAATATCAACATTACACCGACGATAAAGTTGACCAAACTGAAATAGTCACTGTTCCTGGTGCAGGCGCTATGATTGGGAATTTAGAAAGAATTTTATCAGCTATATTCCTGTCATTAAATGCCCTATCTTCCATCGGCTTAATCTATACTGCGAAGTCTATTGCCCGCTTTAAACTGATTGAGGAGAACCAAGGATTCGCCGAATACTATTTAATCGGTACCTTATTTTCCATCCTATTTGTCGTCGTATCATACTTTTTTATATTTTAAGAGACATCTTACTTAGCGATTTAGGCGATTGTTAAGTAAGATTTTTTTGTGACGCCCTTCACTTAAACTTATAAGATATATTTGGGGTCCTACAAACCTATGTAAGCACTTTAATTTTAATCTTTTTCGTCAAAAGTTTGATATTTGTCAAGGAAGACGACAACCTGACTAGCGTATACTTGGGTGGTGAAATAGTACACAATATACTGAAAGTGGTGAAAATACATGGATTTTAAATTCACTGATGAACAAGAACTACTCCGTAAGATGATTCAAAAGTTTGCGGAAAAAGAAATTGCCCCAAGATACGAAGAGATTGAAAAGGAAGGCTACCAACAAGACCTAACGGATAAGATGGCGGATGTTGGGATTGTAGGGATTGCTGTCCCTGAGGCTTATGGTGGCGCTGGCTACGACTTTGTAACCCAGACTATGGTGATTGTTGAACTAGCAAAAGTTAACCCTGGTGTTGCCTTTACCCTTGAAGCCCACTGGAAAGCAATCGACCAGCTTGTCATTTATGGTAGTGAAGAAATCAAGGCCCGTTGGTTACCTAGGCTAATCGGGAGTTATTTACCTTTGGACAGACTGAGCCAGCTAGTGGGTCTGATGCTTCTACCCAACAAACAACAGCTGTTCAGACTACAGATGGTTGGTTATTGAACGGGAATAAGGCTTTCTTAACCAACGGTGTCAAAGCCGCATCTATGTACCTTATTTTAGCCATTACCAGTCCTGAAAAAGATACCGAACATAGCCGGACTGTCTTTATCTTAGATAATCAAAATCCTGGTTTTGAAAACGGTCGTGTTGAAGAGTTTGTGGGGATGCGCGGATGTCCAGTCGGCGATATTTACTTGTCAGATGCCATTGTTCCGGATATTGACCGCTTAGGTGCTATTGATCAAGGGATGGAAATTGGACACAATGCCCACCATACAGCCCGGTTTTTAATGGGTGCACTAGCGGCTGGTATTCAAGATGCCGCCTTGAAAGCTTCTATCAACTATATTCAAGAGCGTGAACTATTTGGCGGTAAGATGTCTCACCTTGATGGGATTAAATTTAGAATCTCTGATATTGCCATGGGCTTACATGCAACAAAACTAATCATCTACCAAGCTGCCTGGTTAAGAGATCAAGAAGTTGACCATAAGATGGAGACAACAACCGCTAAATTATTTGGCTCAGACCAAGCCTTGAAAGCAGCTAACCACGCTATGCAAATTTTTGGGGCTTATGGTTACTCCAAAGAATATCCAGTTGAGCACTTATGGCGTGACGCTAAGGCCTTACAATATGCTGAAGGTGCGTATGAAAAACTCCAATTAGACATCGCAAATTCAGTCTTATTTGAATCTAGAGAGGAATTTATGCTATGAAGATCGTCGTATTTATAAAAGAAATCCCTATCAGTAACCACGTTAAAATTGACCCAGAAACGAATAACCTTATTCGGAGTGGTGTTCGCGGCCGTATTAACCCCTTTGATGAACATGCCATTGAGACTGCTGTTCAGTTAAAAGAAAAATTTGGTGGTACAGTATCTGTTGTCAGCATGGGCCCTGATTCTTTTAAATTGAGCTTGCATGAAGCCCTAGCCATGGGTTGTGACGAGGCTTATCTACTATCTTCACGTGCCTTTGCTGGGTCAGATACCTTAGCAACTGCTTATACCCTAGCTCAAGCTGTACGCAAGATTGGGGACGTGGATCTTATTTTGACAGGTTTAAAAGCAATTGATGCGGATACGGGACAAGTTGGCCCATTAATTGCTGAAGAGTTGGATCTACCACAAATCACCAACGCATCCGGCATAGTCGACCTTGATTCAGTTAATCAAACCATTGATGTCAAAAGACATTTGGAAGTGGACCAAGAAATCATCCGTGTTTCTTACCCCTTAGTTATGAGTGTTAGTGATGAAATCAATAAACCGCGGTATCAATCGCCTCTTTTGATTAAACAATCTATGCAAAAAGAGATTAAGGTATGGAACGAGGGTGACCTACATTGTGACCTCGATAGAATCGGTATCAAAGGATCCCCTACTATTGTGACTGAAAGCTTTGTGCCGGAAGAATCAGTCCGTCAGATGACCATGCTTGAAGGGTCGCCGACGGAAGCGGCCGAAGCATTGTTAGCCATTTTGTCAGACAAACATATCATCTAAGGAGGTAAGTCCATGAATCAAGGAAAATCATCAGGTATATGGGTGGTTGCTGAAATTTCAGAAGAAACCATCCACCCTTCAACGCTAGAATTATTGGGTAAAGCCCATGAAATGAGTCAAAATAGCCAAGATAGTGTAACAGCCATCCTCTTAGAAACAAGTCAAACTAATCACGCAGCAAGTCTTATTGGCCACGGTGCTGACCAGGTGTTAGTTGTGAAAAATGACTTATTCGCTGACTTTGACCCTGTATTATCAAAAACAGCTATCAAGCAATTAGCTGACGATTACCAACCAAATATTATTTTATTCGCAGCCACTCTTAAAGGGAGAGCTTTAGCGCCAAGACTACAAGGTGCCCTGCAAACTGGTCTAACCGCAGACTGCCTCGACCTATCTATCGATGATAAGGGGCAGTTGCTACAGATTAAACCCTCATACGGGGACAACTTGATGTGTACAATTCTAACACCAACCCGTCGTCCACAAATGGCCACAGTCCGGCCAAATGTCTTTAACACTCTCCCCTTTGACAATACCCGTCAAGGTGCTATTATAGACATAACAATTGCCCTTAGAACGACCTTATACCTACCAAGTCTTGGAACGAATTCCAGGTGAGCCACAAACGAATCAAATCACTGAGGTAGATAAGGTTGTTGCTGTTGGCCGCGGGATGAAGATGCAAGACAATTTAGTCCATACTGAAAAAGTAGCCGACCTACTTGGCGCAAAAGTTGGTGCTACCCGTCCCCTAGCAGAGAACGGCTGGTACACACATGACGAGCAAATTGGTCAAAGTGGGGTCACTATCCAACCGCAATTACTCTTGAATTTCGGGATTGCGGGCGCCATCCAATATACTGTCGGGATGAATCAGGCAAAATTTGTATTTTCTGTAAATAAGGACCCGAAAGCCGCTATCTTTAAAGAATCAGATGTCGGGTATGTCGGCGATGCGGTTGCTTTTGCCAAAGCTTTAGTTAAACAAATAGAAAGTAAATAACAATGAGGTGAAAATATGTTAGCCCAGGATAAAATCAATGATCTAAGACAATTTGACCTATTCAAAGAGCTTGATTGTCAAACGCTTGAACAAATTGTCCCTTATTTTACTAAGCGCTTGTACAAACGGAATGAAGTGGTCTACGCAACCAATACAGAAGCCCGCTATTTTCTCTTTGTATTAACTGGTAAAGTAAAGATCTTTAAATTATCAGAGTTGGGAAACGAACAAATCATCCGGATGATTGCACCGATGGAATTTACTGGTGAACTAGCCCTATTTGAAGGTATCCGCAAGGCGCATGCCGTAGCTATGGTAAAAAGTGAAATTTACCTGATTGAAAACCAACAATTTAAACAACTGCTGTTGGACTACCCGCAAAAGACCGGTTATTCAATTTCATTTGTAAGGAAGCCGAGTTGGTGAATGGCCACCAAATCTTCTATCACGAGGAAATGAAGCGGTTTTTAGCAGGTTTTTTAGGCATGTCATCTGAAACACTTAGCCGATCCCTGCATCAATTAGCTGATGAAGGTAAGATTAAAGAACGGCATAACCATCAGATTGAAGTCTTTTGTTGAGAAATATTGAGTTAAATTCAACTTCATAAACGTCTATAAGCATCGAACCTTCACTTTAGTTGGAAAGGTTCGATGCTTTTTGCAAGTAGATGCTATTCGCTACTTCAGCAGTTTGTTGTTCAGCACCTGAAACATGACCAATTTGTGTTAGTAAAGCACCGGCTAAGAAACCAGCAATCGCTTGACCTACTTTACTTGTACCACGTTTGATGTAGAAGTCATCAATAACATCTGTTACGTAAGCGTACATTGATATAGAGTAGTAACCCATAACTGTACCAGCAACGATAAGTAAGATGGCAAATACTAATGGATTTTGAATGCTTAATACGAAAACAAGGATATAGATAAAGCCTGCACCGATTAGTGCGAATGATTCAGCTCTTTTGTGCCAAATTTTTTCGTAATTGAACTTACAAATGGTGCGATGAATAAGGCACTTAAAGGCATACTTGCAGTGGCAATTGTTGTAAAAAATTGGGCAAAATAAAAAAAAGAGCAAGTGAGTTTTGACACTCAATTACTCTTTTTTCCATTGTGATTTCGACTTATCGATTCACATTATTGATTGGATTTACCATTTTCGTAAAATAAAACTTGCTCGTCGGCTGGTACCATTGACCCACCCGTTGCCCATGCAATATGAGTCATGTTAGCTACTTTATCTGTTAAGTTCTTATGACGCAGATAGTTTTGCCCCGCTTCAGTATTGAAGAGTCTTTGTGGACCAACTAATCCTGCTGTGGCTGCTGGCTCTACAAAAATATCTTCTACATCTTTCAGTGTTGTTAATAGGCGATTAGACTCTTTGTCAGTCAATGTATAACCACCATCAAAGATGGCTGACATTAATTTAGCTACGATTTGTGAGGTTCTAGGTACTGCTAGACCGTCCATAACGGTTAGCCCATCAATCCCAAAGTCATAAACTGAAATATCAGCAAATTTTTGAGAAATTTGACCAAGTAACATTGAAGGTACATGTGTAGGTTGGGCAAAGAAACAATGTACGTTATCACCATATATTTGTTTTAAGCCATATGTAACACCACCAGGACTACCGCCAACACCACAGGGTAAGTAAACCATTAAAGGATGGTCCTCATCTACAAGGATATCTTGATCAATTAATTGTTGTTTCAGACGTGGTCCAGCTGTAGTGTAGCCTAGGAATAATTGAATGGAGTGTTCGTCATCAATAAAATAAGCGTATGGATCTGTTTCTGCAGATAGACGCCCTTTATTTACTGCCTCTGTGAAATTGGTTTTATGTTCAAATACTTGCACACCATGGCTTCTTAAGTAGTCTTTCTTCCACTGTTTTGCTTCATGAGACATATGTACTTGTACATTGAAACCTATTTTAGCGGACATCACACCTGAAGATATACCCAAGTTACCGGTTGTCCCTACAACCACAGTATATTGTTTGAAGAAATCCTGAAATTCTTTTGAGGCAAATTGTGTATAATCATCCTCGTAGCTATTTAAAAGGCCTTCTTCGAAAGCTAAGGCTTCTGCATGGTGCAATACTTCATAAATTGCCCCACGTGCTTTAATCGTCCCGGCAATTGGTAATAAATCATCACGCTTTAATAAAAATTTACCAGGAAATTGAAATTGGTAAGTTTTTTCTAATGTTGATTTAAAGTCTGAAATTTCTGAAATTGGGGATTCAATTAAACCATCAAGTATTTTTGTATCCTCAAATACTTCCTTGATAAAAGGTGCAAAACGTTTTAGTCGCGCTTCGGCATCTTTGATATCTAGTACGGATACATCCAACTGCCCTCTCAATTGTTTGAAAGGTAAGTGATGATCGTTCAACCATAAGACGGGCTTGCGGTCACGAATATCGCCTAGAATCTTTTCATTATCTTGTTTTATGTTTACGTTCATATTATTCATAGATATATCCATCCACCTTTTTTGTGTATTTAGAAACGTATCTCAACCAAAAAAGTATAGCTAAACAAAGATTGCTAGTCAATATCACTATATTGATGTAATTAATTTTTAAGAATAAATATATTTGTTTTATCATCAAAATGATTCGCGACTCTAGCAGTATAAAATTAGACATATTCTTGAAAAAATTTATGAGCATATCCAGATTGATGCAAAATTTAGTAAAGTAATATATATTCAAATTTTTTTGTATCAATACTGTAATGAATGTATTTATCGGCTATACTTTAATAAGGTACATATAGGGTAATTTAATGTCTTAATCTGTCATTTTTGTCCCACATATTTAATTAAGGAGTTAATAAAAAGCTATGTTAGAAAAACAACGTAATGAAATTGACCAAATCGATCGTGAAATCGTAAAATTATTTGAACAACGTACAAAAATGGTAGAAGAAGTTGCTCGAGTTAAGTTAGCAAACGGAAAGGAAATTCTTGACGTTGGCCGCGAAGCTTTGGTAATAGAGAAAGTGCAATCTTACTTAGAAAACACAGAATTGAAAGACGAATTAGCGGATTTATACACAGAAATCATGCGTATATCTCGTGGACACCAGCAAGCCTGGATGGCCAAACAAGCAGAAAAATAATCGTAAAATAAAAACGGCAACTTTCATAATGAGCTGGAGTTGCGTTTTTGTGCTAATTATTATTTAATGTTGTTTAAACTCTGCTTGGATGGCATCAAGTAATTCAGGATTGGTTAGCACATCAACCCCAGTGCAAGCAAGTGATTCAACAACTTTTTCCATCATATCATAAGCGAATGGTGTTTTTGTTGCATCTCTAAATTCTGGTGTATGACCAATCACTCGTTTCCCATTGGTAATAGAATAATAAGCGTGAATAGATGGCACAACATGGCTTACATCGCCCATATCTAAAGAACCGTTCCCACCCTCTTTTTCTGCAACCATTTCAATACCTACTGCCGCTGCGTTGGCGTTATAAGTCGCAGAAAGTTGTTCATTTGTTACCATGTCTTTATAAATGTTTTCAAAATCATTATGTTTCAGGGTACAACCACTTGCTATGGCGGCCGCGTTCGCACAGTTGATGATTTTCTCGGATAAAACATTCATATATTCAGTATCTAAACCCCGCACATAAAACTCAGCCCGTGTGTATTCCGGAATAATATTAGCTGCATCACCACCATGCGTAATAATGCCGTGAACCCGAGCAGATGGTCGCATTTCTTGGCGTGACGTATTAATATTATTAAATAGGTTGAGCATAGCATCCAATGCATTGATACCTTCTTCTGGTGCTTCGGCCGCATGTGCTGGCTTGCCAAAGAATTCAAACGCAATTGGATGAATAGCCATCGATGTACCAGAAACAGTATTGGCATCTGAAGGATGGGTGCACATAGCAACATCAATGTCATCAAAGACCCCTGCATTCGCCATATCAACTTTTGTACCAGATGTTTCTTCGGCTGGTGTCCCTAATACAATCACGCGTCCCCCGGTTTCGCTAATGACTTTTGAAAGAGCTATCCCTGCACCAGTATCTACTGTACCCAACATATTATGGCCACAGCCATGGCCTATACTAGGTAAAGCATCATATTCTGATAAATAAGCGATTGTTGGTCCAGGTTTTCCAGAATCAAAAGTTGCCCGAAATGCCGTGTTAAATCCTACGTAAGGTGTTTCAACAGTAAATCCGTGTTTTTCAAGAAGTGACACATGTGCGGCAGATGACTTATACTCTTGGTGTCCTAATTCCGGGTGATCGTAGATAAAATCACTTAGCGTTTTTAATTCAGGGGCTAGTTGCGCAACATGCTGATGTAAGGTTTCTTTAATTTGTGTCATCTATAGATACTTCCTTTCTTTAAAATGGACCATAGCCAATGACGTGAGCTGCAATTAGGAAAATTAGTCCGATTACGATATAAATTGTAAGTAATGGCACAAACCATTTAAACCATTTATTATAAGGTATTTTTGCAAGAGATAACTCAGCCATTAAAACTCCAGATGTAGGAATGATTGCGTCCATGAAACCAGATCCTAGTTGGAATGCTAAAACAGCTGTTTGCCGTGTGATATTTAAAGAGTCTGCAATTGGTAACATGATTGGCATGGTTGCCGCCGCCTGTCCAGATCCAGAAGGAATAAAGAAATTAATCAATATTTGAATAACATACATACCGACTGAGCCTAATATTGCTGGGAAAATATTCACAACTTGAACAAGATAATAAATAATCGTATCCAAAATCATGCCATTTTCCATAACCACTAAAATACCTCGAGCAAATACAATCGCTAGTACAGAGAACATCATTTCTTTAGCGCCTGCAACAAAAGTATCAGCGATTTCCCCGGTTGATAAACCTCCAATTAAAGCCGATACAATCGCCATAGTGAAAAACATTGCCCCTAATTCATCAATAAACCAACCAATTTTGAATACACCATAAATCATCATAGCAAAACCGATGAATAAAGCTATTGCGATTCCTTTATGGCGGTTATTAAAAGGTGGCAATTCTTGATAGTTTAAATCAACATAGTCAGCCGCATCCTTATCCGATGCTTCTAAGTCAGCAACAGCACTCGTTTCAGGGCGTGTTTTAACTCTCTTCGCATAACGCATGATATAGAATGATGTTACAGCCCATAATATAATAAACAGAACAATACGTAATCCCACGCCTGAAAAAAGAGGTAATTCCGCAAGTGTTTGTGCTACCCCAACAGAAAATGGATTCATAAATCCAGCATTAAAACCAACTGCTGCACCCAATATTAATACTGCCACACCGACCATTGCATCGTACCCTAAAGCACGTGATAAGGCGATACCAATTGGAATGAAAAGAATAATTTCTTCGGCAAGCCCTAGAGTTGCACCGCCTAATCCGGTGACAAATACGAGAATGGGAATGAAAATTTCCTCATGACCTTTGAGTAATTTAACTAATCGCCCCATTAATGCTTCTAAAATACCGGTTTCGGTTATTAACTTGAAGGATCCTCCTGTGATAAATAAGAAAAATACGATTGAACCAACATCCATAAATGCCTTCGGTAATGCCAAAATCAATTCAAAGGGTGTTTGCGGATTCGACTCAATAAATGTAAAGGAACCTGGTACTAAGACAGTCCTTTCTTCTACAAGAACTCTTTCAAATTGACCAGCTGGAACAACCCACGTTAAGACCATCATCACCATCATTATGGTAAATAATAGCACTAAAGCATTGGGCATTTTAAATTGAAACTTTGAAAATTTTGACGACATATAATCACTCCTCCTAAAAAATGAAAATAAAAAATACCAAGGCAAGCAAAAGCTCACCTTGGTATTCAAAGAATAGTCCAAAAGTACTTTTGCCCGCAAATATAGAAAGCGCTCCTTCAAAGGAATGGGCATTCCTTCTAGGCAGTGATGTACTTGTTCAATACACCCCCAACAGCATGTGGCTATTTCGGCTAACAACCCTTTCACCTGTAAGGCTAATGATTTTGTTAGCGACCTCTTTCTATATTGCATTTTTTAAATTAATTAATATATTAGAGAACAATAATTTCAATGTCAAGGATATTCTCATTATTTTACAATTTTTGTTTTATTTTAAAATCAATTCTTTTAACCAAGTTTCTGCCAAAGGTATCCATTGCGCGGCAGTTTTATTCACTTGATTGGGCATGGTTGCAGAAAGCTCGTTAGCCACTGAAAGGCCGTGTGGTCCTTCTTGGAAGATATGCATTTCAAACGGAATTTGATTTTCTTCTAATGCTAAGGCTAGTGATAAGGAATCACGTACGTTAACAACATCATCTTCACGTGTTGCCCAAATAAAAGTTGGTGCAGTATGTTCATTCACAGTAGCTGGGACAGAATAACGTTCAATTTCTGCTTCACTAGGTAGTGGTTTTCCAAAGCAAGCTAAAGATATAGCTGTTGCATAGGCCTTGATATTTGGGTCAGGATTGGCAATGTTTTGGTGATAATAATAGGTAATATCAGTTAGGGCGTAGGCAGAAATATTAAATGCTGGTTTCAAGGCTTTGCCCTTCAAATTTGTTGCATTTTGAATCACATCTTCATACCATACATTACTGTACATCCCGGTATTGTGACCACCAGCAGAAAATCCTGCTAGGCCAATCTTATCAGTATCAATGCGCCACTCAGTCGCATGTTGATGCAAAATTTCAAATGCCTTAGCAGTTTCTTGTAGCGCATGGGGGAAAATAACATCAGGTTTAACCGGAAATTGCCCTTCTGCAATGATTTCTGCAGTTGTTTTCCCTTGCCCATAGACCGAATATCGCAAGACAAATGCGTGAAAGCCCATAGCATTAAATGCCAATGCCACTGGTTCAGCTTCTCTATCTGAACAGTACATATATGAACCACCGGGACAGATAATCACGGCCGGTCGTTCAATATTCACATTACTTGTGCGGATTGGATCAATCACGTAGCTAGTTAAGGTCACATCATCACGATCATTATATAGCTTTATTACTTCTTTTTGCATCAGACGTTCTCTCCTCTAAATTTCATTAATGCCATTATAGCATTTGATTTTCATTAGAGAAAAAGAAAACCCCCGTCTCCAAATAGCAAGAAACGGGGGCATGAAAAGTTTAAGAAACGATACCTACCGATTGAATAAATCGATTAAAGCCATCTTTTCCTGCTGGTGTATCTTTATACACACCAGCATCTTCTAAGACGCGTACAAAAACATTTGCAATTTCATCTTTTAAAATAGTATGCACTGTATCTGGAGTCAAAGTATGGTGATAATTTTGCTTTAAATCTTGTGCCCATATTAAATGGTAAGCTGCAATATTATTTTCTTTATCTAATAGATAGTCAGCAACTGCCGAGATTTCATCTTTTAAGCGTGGTGGTAATATAGCTAAGCCCATTACTTCAATTAAACCGATATTTTCCTGTTTAATATGTTGCACATCTTGATGTGGATGATAAACGCCATCTGGATATTGTGATGAAGTATGATTATCACGTAAAACCAAATCTAGTTCGAATTTGTCCCCATTTTTGCGGGCGATAGGTGTAATTGTATGATGAGCTTCGTCCCCTGTATATGCAATTACATCCAGATTTGGATCTTCATATGTTTGCCAAGCCAGTCGGATTTTATCGGCCAGGGTCACCAAATCTCCGCGCTCTTTTCCTTGTAGACGTATCACAGACATGGGCCATTTGACAATCCCAGCTTGGATGTTTGGGTAACCTTCAAACGTGAATTGACTTTCAAAGGGTGCCTTAGCCATAGGGAAATCATGACGTCCCGTTTGATAATGATTATGCGTTAGAATTGAACCTCCTACAATCGGCAAATCGGCATTAGATCCAGCAAAATATCCAGGAAAAATAGCTACAATGTCTAATAATTGTTCAAAAGTTTGTTTTGAAATGACCATGGGGACATGCTGTGTGTTTAATACAATACTATGCTCATTGAAATAGGCATATGGTGAATATTGGAACCCCCACTTCTCATCGCCTAATTGAAGACGAATAATTCTGTGGTTAGCGCGCGCCGGATGGTTGATTCTGCCTTGATATCCTTCATTTTCCATGCATAGCTGGCAAAGAGGATATCTAGAATATTGCGCTTTTTTGGCGGCGGCGATTGCCTTAGGATCTTTTTCAGGTTTTGATAGGTTAATGGTAATTTCCACTGGTCCATAGGCCGTTTGACTTGTATACGCAATGTTCTTAGCAATGGCCCCTACTTTAATATAGTCATTACGTTGACTCAGCGCATAAAATTCCTGGATGGCCTCTTCTGGAGAAATTTGATAGGTATCCCAAAAGTGTTGATTTAAAACACTAGGGGCTGGCGTGATGAAATCCATTAATGCAGCGCCTAAAGTATCTCGCTCTTCTGTTAAATCCCCTACTTTTCCGTTGTCAACAGCAACATCTACTAAGGCATCACGTAAGGAAATAAGGGTGGTTCTAGTTGTTTCTTGATTGGCACCTGCTTCACCAGTTAATGCTAAGATTCGATTGCGTAAATAAAAATGATCGTCTATTGTATAATCACTATTTTCGATAACCTGTGTAACAAAGGCATCAATTAGTTTTGCCATGTCATCATCTCCTTGTTAGTACACGCGCGCCACTTGAGATTTCTGCGATATAAAATTGTGGTGGATAGCCGATTGTTTCAGTATATACACGCCCTACTTGCTCTTTAAAAGCATCCACCTTGTCTTTTGCGACGATGGCAATGCCACATCCTCCAAAGCCTGCGCCCGTCATACGCGCGCCTAATACACCCTCCTGTGCCCATGCTGTATGGATCAAGGTATCTAGCTCGATTCCGGTAACTTCATAATCGTGTTCTAATGATACATGGGAGGCATTCATTAAGCGACCAAATGCTAATAGATCCCCAGTTTGCAATGCTTGTCGTGCAAGTGACGTTCGTTGGTTTTCCCAAACAGCATGTCGTGCACGTTTCAAACGATTACTATCTTGAACTAAATAAGCATATTGATCAAAGGTGTTGGCATCAATCGCACCCAGTGAATCAATGGTCAACTTTTGGTTAAGTTCGGCGAGTGCTGTTTCACATTCAGTCCGGCGTTCATTGTATTTAGAATCGGCTAATTCACGGCGTTTATTGGTATTCATGATTACAATTACGTTATCAGCTAAATCTAGCGGAACGAGTTCATAGTCGAGAGAATTTGTATCCAGATAAATCGCACGTTTATCTGCCCCCATCCCGACGGCAAATTGATCCATAATACCCGAATTGACACCGATAAAATCATTTTCGGTTTTTTTACCAATTTTTACTAAATCTAGTCTTTCTAGTGTTAAATCATACAAGTCTTCCGCAACTATCCCTGTGAGTAATTCAAGTGAAGCTGATGATGAAAGACCGGAACCATTTGGAATATTCCCATATACGTATAGATCAAAACCGGTATCAATTGGATGACCTGCTTCTATTAAAAATTTAATGACCCCTTTAGGATAGTTCGTCCAACCGTCTTCCTTTGTTAGAATCAGTTGATTTAGGTTAATTTCAATAATGCCATCATCTTTGAAATTTGCTGAATAAAAGCGACAGATTTGGTCATCTCGTTTACGGGCAACACCATAAGTGCCCAGTGAAATAGCTGCTGGGAATACGTGGCCCCCGTTGTAATCTGTATGTTCACCAATTAGGTTAATACGTCCTGGTGAGAAAAAAGTTGCATCAGCTTGTTCGTTGAAAATGTCTGTAAAAGCTTGATTTAATGTTGTCGTGTCCATAAGCAATCTCCTTGATTTATATGATAATTTTATTATAGATTATTCAGATAAAATATTCGATATATTTACTAAACTTTTACTAATGTAGCTACAAATGTGTTATAATGGATAAAAATACATGATAAAGGAAGTAAGGATATGGCTACTCTTAAAGATATCGCAAAATTAGCAAAAGTTTCGCAAGCGACCGTTTCACGTGTGTTGAACCGTGATGAAACCCTTTCTGTTGGTGAAGACACGAAACATCGTATTCTAGCCATTGCAGACGACTTGGGCTATACCAAACATCAAAAGACGACGAATATAGCAAAACAGCGACAAAAAATTGCTGTTGTCCAATGGTATAGTGAGCAAGAAGAATTAAATGATTTGTATTATTACGCTATTCGGATTGGGATAGAAAAACGTGCCGAAGATTTAACCTATGACATTGTCCGTTATTTCAATAATCAAATTATTCAAATTGCTGATGATATTGCTGGAATTATTGCCATCGGTAAATTTTCTAATCAACAAATTAAACGGTTAGAGTCCTATAATCGCAAATTGGTTTTTGTGGATTCAGATACCTTAAATGCTGGTCATCCCTGTGTGACAACTGATTTTGATAATGCCGTGATTCAAGTATTAGATTATTTTATGCAGCATGGGTTAACATCGATAGGTATGATTGCCGGTGAAGAGAAAACGACAGATGGTAAGGAACAGTTAATTGATCAACGGTTCAGAACTTTCCGAAACTATGCATCTGAACTAGGTGTTTACCATGCAAAATATACGTATATTGGTGATTTTTCAGCACAAGCTGGGTATGATTTGATGAAACAGGCCATCACTGAACATGGAGAAGCCCTTCCACAAGCTTTCTTTGTGGCCAATGATACATTAGCTATTGGTGCTTTACGTGCCCTTCAGGAGGCGCGTATTGCTGTCCCTGAACGGGTGAGTCTTATTTCATTTAATGATACCCCGTTGACGAAACAGATTTTCCCCGCCCTATCCAGTGTGACCGTTTTTACTGAGGAAATGGGTCGAATTGCTGTGGATACCCTGAATCGTCAATTGATAAACCCGGAAGTAGTACCTACTATGACTAGACTTGCCACTCGGTTAACAATACGTGATTCTAGTGGTTAAATATCAAAAAAAGGTAACCACAAACGATTGCGGTTACCCTTTTTGATATTATTTTTTATTTTGTCAGCTTAACACAAAATGCATCCCAAGCATCCAAGGTGATTTGTTGTAAATCGGTTGGCACCACATGATTGCTGATAATAATTGTTTCATAGGTACCATTAAAACTAAATGTTTGTGCTACATCAGATACATTCACGACTACTAAGTATGCTTCACTTGGTGTTCTTCGGATGTAGGCAAATACTTTATCGCTAGTATCTAATAGCTCAAAACCGCCATCGATTAACCATTCTGAAGTTTGGCGTAATTGAACCAATTTTTGATAAGTATAAAAAATACTGTCCTGATCAGCTAAGGCGTTTTTGACGTTAATTTCATGATAATTTGGATTTACTGGTAGCCAGGTTGTGTCTCCACTTGAGAATCCGGCATGTTTCGTTTCATCCCACTGCATAGGTGTCCTAGCATTGTCTCGACCAATCATGCGGATACTGTCCATGACTTGCCCCATAGATTGACCATTTGCCGTAGCTTCTCGTGCATAGTTTAAGGATTCAATATCATCAATTTCATCTAAATTGTTAAAAGGATAATTGGTCATTCCTATTTCTTCACCTTGGTAAATATAAGGTGTACCTCGCATCAGATGTAGGAGAATGGCTAATGCCTTGGCTGATTTCACTCGGTTTGGGCCAGTTGAGCCCCAAATAGAAAGGACACGGGGTAAATCATGGTTGTTCCAGAATAAAGAGTTCCAACCTTGACCAAGCCCTAATTCTGTCTGCCATTTATTAAAAATCTTTTTTAATGCAGGTACATCTAGTTCGTCTTCAAAATCCCATTTAGCTGCATCCGGCTTATGTTGCAGACCAATATGCTCGAACTGAAATACCATAGATAGTTCATGACTGTCAGGATTTGAGTATAATTGGGCAATTTTCGGCGTAGCACCCCATGTCTCACCTACAGTTAATAAATCATGTTTACCAAAGGAAGCAGTGTTCATTTCCTTGATGTAATCGTGTAATTTAGGGCCATTATTGACAATCCCTTGATCAGGAACTTTACCAATCATGTCGATAACATCCATACGGAACCCACCGATACCTTTATCGATCCAAAAGTTCATCATATCATAAATTTTTTGACGTAAAGAGGCGTTCTCCCAGTTTAAATCAGGTTGCTTTTTGCTGAAGAAGTGCAGGTAATATTGACCAGATGCTTCATCTTTTTCCCATGCTGAGCCACTAAATATTGAAGTTAGGTCATTGGGTTCGTCACGCCAAATATAATAATCACGTTCTGGGCTTGTCGGATTGTCGCGGGCTTCCACGAACCAGGCATGTTCATCTGATGTATGGTTTACGACGAGGTCCATGATAATACGAATACCACGTTGATTGGCTTCAGCTAGTAACAAATCCATATCATTCATGTCACCAAACATGTCTGCTATCGCTTCATAATTCGCAATATCATAACCGTTATCGTCCATAGGGCTAGCATAAACTGGTGATAACCAGATGGCAGTTATGCCCAATTCTTGCAAGTAGTCTAATTTGCTGGTAATGCCCTTTAAATCCCCAATACCATCGCCATTCGCATCTGCAAAGGATTTAGGATAGATTTGATAGATAGTTGCTTTGTGCCACCAATGTTTTTCCATTTCACGCACTCCTTATGATGTTTTATGTTGTTAAGTCCATTCTACCAGTTTGTGCAAGCGTTTGCATTAATAATATCAAAAATAGCTGGGAAGTTTTGTCCCCAGCTAAGATATGCTTCGCATATTAACGAATTGCTTGTTCTGTTGCCAAGTCGAAGAAATGTCCCTTCGTAATGTTAAAGGTTAGGGCAACTTTGTCACCCGCTTCAAATGTGTCACGAGCAGAGATACGTGCAACGTATTCAGTTTGACCTAATTTTAGGTATAACATGGTTTCAGGACCAAGTAATTCAGAAACGACTACCTCACCTGTCACGGTATCCTCTGGGTAGGCTTCCATGGCAATGTTAGTATCCAAAATATCTTCTGGACGAATACCGAAAATGGCTTCTTTACCCAGGTAACCACGGTCACGTAAGATTTTAGCTTGGCCTTCTGGTATAGCAATGTCCAAACCATCTTGATTGGAAATACGATTCTCCCCTACTGTTACTGTAAAGAAGTTCATTGAAGGACTACCAATAAAGCCAGCTACGAATTTACTTACGGGTTTATTATATAATTCTTGTGGTGTACCGATTTGTTCAATGCGACCAATTGTGCCTGAACCATCAGAATTTTTCGTTGCATTCATAATCACAATTCGATCTGCTAATGTCATTGCTTCGGTTTGATCATGTGTAACATAAATGGTCGTTGCCCCAATTTTACGGGTGATTTTGGCAATTTCTGTCCGCATGGAAACACGTAACTTGGCATCAAGGTTTGATAAAGGTTCATCCATTAGGAATACTTTAGCATCACGGACAATTGCTCGTCCCATAGCTACACGTTGTCGTTGCCCACCTGATAGGTCTGCTGGTTTACGTTGTAAGAAATCAGTTAAACCTAGTATTTCTCCTGCTTCATTCACGCGACGGTCAATTTCAGCTTTGTCGTATTTACGTAATTTCAAACCAAAAGCCATGTTATCGTAAACCGTCATATGTGGGTATAAAGCATAGTTTTGGAATACCATCGCAATATCACGATCTTTAGGTGATTTGTTATTCACTACTTCACCATCAATTTTTAGTTCCCCCTGGCTTATTTCCTCTAATCCAGCGACCATACGTAATGTAGTGGATTTACCACAACCAGAAGGTCCGACAAATACAATGAATTCTTTATCTTTAATATCTAAATTAAAATCTTCTACAGCGTAGTCAGTGGCGTCGGGGTATTTTTTGTAAATATGGTTTAGGTTTAATTCTACCATGTTATACTCTCTTTCTATTCAAAATGAACGGGACGGTCGTTTTCAAAGATACTGTAGCGTAAATCAAGTAAGTTTATGTTTGCCTCAGCAATTACTGATTTGTCAGCATTATAGCGTGTAATGATTATCGTATGTGCATCCGGTGTAGCAACCTCGATACCACCAGCTAAATCAAAAGCTTCACTTTCATTACGGAAGGTAAATAATTGCAATAATTTTTGGACCAATGGACGCTGTATTTCACGTCCAATTTCATCACTAGTGTAATAGTGGCGATTGATATTACGCCCCTCTTTGGTATTTTCTAAGAGTTCTAGATCATTTTTACCAGCAAGTAGACCCACATAATACACTTGTGGAATTCCTGGTGCGAAAGCTTGAATCAATCGCGCGATGAAATATTTCTTATCATCGTCACCTAGCGCTGAATAATAGGTGGTATTGATTTGATAGATGTCTAAATTATTATATTCTGCAGAAGAATACTTACGTTTAACGTTAGCGCCTACCTTATAAAGGGCTTTGGATGTAAAATCAATTTCTTCGTCGGTTAAAATATCCTTTACATCGACAACCCCTATTCCGTCATGGGTATCCAAGGTGGTAAATTGCTTCATGGGGCTCATCTTCAACCACTTAGCTAATTGGTCTGTGTTACCTGAGAACAGTGAATACAAGGTAACCATTGGTAAAGCAAAGTCATAAACAAAGTAGCCGTGATCAGCAAGTTTAAAAGGAATTGTATAGTGTTCATGAATTTCAGGTAAAATATCCGCGCCTGCTTCTTGGGCAACCGCTTGCACTCGGTCTAGTAAGTCCCAAATTTCTGGTTCCACGAAAAAATCATTGGTATCTAGTTTTTTAATTGCATAGGCAAAGGCATCAAGTCGAATCAAATCGCAACCGTTTGCCACTAGCTGTTCAATCGTATCTTTGATGAAGTCCATTGTGACTTGATGGCGTATATCTAGGTCGATTTGCTCTTCCCCAAAAGTATTCCATAAATGTTCCGTAGTACCATCGGCGAAGGTGATGGCTTGCATGGGGGCTTTATCTTTTCTTTTATAGATTAAGTCGATGTCGGCCTGTGTTGGTCGTCCACTTGGCCAGAATTTTTCCCATCTTAGAAATAAATCGGCATAGTCAGAAGCGTCCTTTTTCTCCTGAAAGTCTTTGTAATACGTGGACTGGCGGGAGATGTGATTGATCATAAAATCGAACATTAGATAGTATTTGTTACCTAGGGCTTTGATATCATCCCAGTTACCAAATGCTGGATCTACTTGACCGTAGTCAACCGGAGCAAAACCTCTATCGCCTGTAGAGGGAAAAAATGGCAGTAGATGCACACCACCGATGGCTTGACCAAAATATTGGTCGATATTCGTCTTCAATTCTTTTAAGTTGCTACCTAAACTATCAGAATAGGTAATCAACATGGTTTTGTTTTGAAATGTCATGTATATGCTCCTCTTCTCAGTAGTAGATTATTTGATGGCCCCGTTGCTCATACCAGAGATGATATTCTTTTGGAAAATCAGGTAAACGATTGTGATCGTGATGATACCGACCACATATGATGCAAAACTTGGACCGTAATCGTTGAAGTATTGGCCTGTATAGTTGTACTGGAATAGAGGTAATGTCCACATTTCAGCATTTTTGTTTAGAATCAGCAAAGGTAGCATGAAGTCGTTCCAGAACCATAAAGCATTAATGATGAGTGTCGTTGCGTGCATTGGTTTCAGCATTGGGAAGATTATTTTACGATAAGTCGTAAAACGATCTGCACCATCAATCATAGCGGCTTCATCTAAAGTATCCGGTACACTCAATTTGATATAGCCCACGTATAGGAATAAGGTTTGAGGAATGGCATATGTTAGGTACAGGATGATTAAACCCCACATATTTGCTAAGCCTAAGCGACTCATCATGACAGTGATTGGAATCATAATTACTTGGAATGGTACAAAGATTCCCAAGATCAATAGTGAATACATAATCGCAAAGGCTTTATGTTTCGACATGTTTCGGGCGATAGAATAGGCCGCTGCTGGGATAAATAGGGTTACAAGGATTACAGACAGTACCGTAATAACCGCGGAATTCCAGAAATAATGCCCTATACCATCTGCAACCAACCGAGCATAATTATCAAGTGTTGCTGGATTTGGAAAGGCAAAGAAATGTTGCATGATGTCTTGTGTTGTTTTAAATGATGAAAATACTGTCGCTAAAAGCGGAATCAAGATTAAGATTGCTCCAACAATTAGGAGGACGTATTTCCAAATTAGATTGAATCGTTCTTCATTTTTCATATGGTTTTCCTCCTAGATTTCAAAGCGACGTGACAAACGAATTTGAATAATAGAGACAACAGCGATAATTAAGAATAAGACGATGGCAATTGCGTTGGCATAACCATATTGATTACTCTTAAAGGCATAGTTGTAAACTAACAGACCGATTGAAGTTGTTGAATTACTTGGACCACCACCGGTTAAGGCAAAAATTGGATCAAAGGCTGTTAAGCCACCTTTTAAAGCCATGATGAATACCATAGAGATACTTGGTAACAAGTACGGTAATTCGATACTGAAGAATGTTTGTTGGCTGTTAGCACCGTCAATGGCAGACGCTTCAATTATTTCTTCGGGAATACTTTGTAAACCAGCTAAGAAAATGATAATTGGCATAGCCACACCTTGCCATAAAAGGACAAAGATAGCTGCAAATACGGCGCCACTAGTTGAACCTAGTAGAGACTCTTGTAACCAGCCAATATTCAATGCTTGACCAATAGCCGGTAAACCATAGTTAAATACCTGTTTAAAAATTAACGATACGGTCAATCCGGAGAGCACTGCTGGAAAGAAATACCAGGCTCTAAAAAATGTGCGTCCCTTGATTTTTGAATTTAATAACCGGGCAATTAAAATGCCAATCACAATTTCACCGACGATTAAAGACACAGTTAAAATCAAGGTGAAACCAATAGCTTTCATAAATTTACTATCAGACATCAAGATAATGTAGTTGTTTAGGCCAACAAAATCAAAGTTATATGTTAACCCAGTCCAGTTGGTAAAACTGTAAAAGGCCCCCTGAAACATGGGGAAATAGAAGAAAATAGCTTGAAGTAGTAGTGGGACAATTAAAAAGGCCCAACCCCAATATTTATTAATTGTTTTTCTCATGTGATCTTTCCCCCTAGTCTAGGTCTGCTTTCATTGGATTGAAGAAGGCATTCAGTTCATCCGCTAAAGCTTCTATATCTTGCGTCATTAAGTAGTTGGCTGTTGCGGTGAAGAAATCATCTTCACTCGTCCAATGTTGCGCCATCCATACATAATGTTTGTCAGTGAAGGCTAGTTCATTTAAGGCTTTTAGTGGTGAATCACTATCTTCTTCCACCCCAATTACGGCAACTGGCGAACCATCCACGTCATAGTATTTCTGCATAGGCTCTGGCGTTGTCATGTAGGCAACAAAAGTTTCTGCTGCTTCTAAATTTTCCGTCTCTGCAGCGATAGACAAGGCAAAATCGCCAGCTCCCACAGTAGCACTTTGTCCGGGCTCTTCACCTGGGAACGCAAAGGTAGAAATTTCAAAAGTAGGCTCTTGTTGTCGCATCGCTGCTAGTGCCCATGATCCATTGGTCGTCATTAAAGCATCTTCAGATGTAAATGCAACAATGGCATCGTTATAAGAGGCACCTTTCCAATTCGCTTGTTGATTGCCTTCATCAGCCAGTAAATCTAGTTTTGCAGCATCAGCTTTTAAGATATCATCATCAGCTGAGATACTGTTTGGTTGTGAATATCGCAAGTATTCATTTGCAGCATCGGCGCTACCAGTTGATGTAATTAAAGATAATTGATGGTAGCCATTCAAGGTCCAACCTTCTGTCCCTGCGATAGCAAATGGTGTTTCACCGGCGGCCTTGATGTCATCCACAAGTTGGACAAATTCATCCCATGTTTCAGGTGCTTTTAACCCTAAGGCTTCAAATTTTGTCTTATTGTAATATATGCCTGATACATTCGCTGTTAACGGCACATTGTATACCTTGCCGTTAATGGCATATTTATCAGCGTATTGATTTTTTAAATTATCTAGATAATCTTGACCAGTCATATCATAGAAGAAACCAGCATTTGCCCATTCTTGGAAGTCAATATTTTGTGGATATAAGTTGATAACATCAGGAACGTCACCTGATAGCATTCTTGTTTTTAAGACAGTACCAGCATCCGGTACATTCGTCATTTGCACATCTATATCCGGATGCAATTTTTCAAAATCTTGAATAATTTCTTCTAGAGTACCCTCCATCTCCTTCTTTTGATTAAAAAATTCAATGACCGTTTTGCCATTCGTACTTGTTTCTTCAGTATTACCGCATGCAGCTAACGCAAGCACACTGGCAGAGGCAATACCCAAATAACGGAGCTTTTTAAGCGTTTTCATGCCACTTTCTTCCTAATTCATTGCTTTAAAATGATAACGGTGCGAAACAAAATCTTCTGTCATAGGCGCTTCATACCATCCCATCCACTCCAATTCGCTACCCGTAAAAACTTCTTTACTAGCCACATTTTCATAGATTTTATCTGATTGAAGTCCATGTAATTTCACTTGATGAATCGATGCTTGGGCTGTATTCAATACCCCAAAAGTAAAAACTAATATTTCAGATTTGTCTTCATTGGTAAACATCCATGCCGTTGCGTTACCTTCAAAAGGACTTTCTAAACGAGTGAAATCACCGAATTGTACGAGTGGTCGGATCTCTTTATAAACGGCGACTTGTGATTTGACTAAGTCTTTTTCTGCCGCACTTAGTTGCGTTAAATCTAACTCATAGCCCAATACGCCACTCATTGCTACGTCACCGCGAGTATCAAACGGTGTAATTCGCCCTGTTTGATGATTGGGTACTGCAGATACATGTGACGTCATCAAGGAAGTTGGATAAAATAAGGATGTTCCGTATTGGATATTTAACCGTGCAACGGCATCTGTATTATCACTCGTCCATGATTGGGGCATATAATATGCGAAACCAACATCAAAACGACCACCACCACCTGCACAACCTTCCCATAAAATATCAGGATATTTTGTTGTTAAGTGTTCTAGCATTTCATACAAACCTAAAGTATATCGATGTAAGACTTCCCCCTGTTGATGTGCAGGTAAATTGGCCGAATAAATATCTGAAATATGTCGGTTCATATCCCATTTAATATAGTCAATGTAGCCTTCATCTAAAATGGCTTCAATTTGGGCGATGACATTATCTCTAACCTCTTTACGGCCAATATCTAATACAAATTGTTGACGACTCGGGTATGGTGTGCGTCCTGGGACTGCTAAACGATAGTCAGGATATTTACGTAATAATTCAGAATCTCCAGAAATCATTTCTGGTTCAAACCATAAGCCAAATTTTAAATCTTGACCGTGGACATAATCGGCAAATTGACGTAATCCTTTAGGAAATTTCCGTTTATCCACGAACCAATCTCCAAGTGAACTATCATCATTATCTCGGTGGCCAAACCAACCATCATCTAATACGAACATTTCAATACCTAATTGCTTGGCTTCATCTACGATTGGACGCAATTTTTCCTCGTCAAAATCAAAATAAGTTGCTTCCCAATTATTCACCAAGATTGGGCGAAGTGCGTGTTGATGATTTCCTCGAGCCACGCGGTCACGAATCAATCCGTGGAATGTTTGACTCATTTGATTTAACCCGTTATTGGCATACACCATGATGACTTCAGGTGCTTGGAAGCTTTCGCCGGATGCAAGTTGCCAAGAAAAAAGTTCTTCATTAATACCAATCACCACACGGGTTTGTTGAATTTGATCGCGTTCAATTTCTAACGCATGATTTCCTGAATATACAAGCGCAAAACCATAGGCTTCACCATGAAACTCGTCGGTATGTCTTTGCGCCAAAATCATGGTATTATTCATTTGATGACTTGAGGTGCCGCGACGACTTGCTAAACGTGTTTGGCCATATGTCAATGATTGTCGGCTAATATGACGTTCATTGACATGAGCTCCAGGTAAGGAAATCAAATCAAAGTCTTGCGCAGGTAAATCGAGTGCCATAGATGCGATTTTATCAATCATAATAGTTTGATTGGAAATATTATGTAATTTTACTGACCGCGTTATGACAGAACGTTCAGCATATATGGTATAGGATAAAGCTAATTCAAGACCAGCACGGGCATCAACTAACCAAATGACTAACGTTTCAGCCTCATCATCATGGTCTACGTAAGATGACGGAAGTCCCTCTAGTTTGGGTTTGCCTGTAATAATTTCGTAGCGATTATATATGAATCGAGTGGCTTGACTCCCATTCTCTTGTTTCACTAATATTGCTGGAATACGGTAGTCACCTTCACCAGTGCCACTATATTCTCTCAGCAAAGTATCAGGTGAATAGCCTCTATCTATACTATTTGGTAAATTACCTGAAAACCACGGTCTATACGTGGGTATTTTCTTTGTCCATGATAGTTTTCAATACGTGATCCGAAATACAGATGACTTAATAAGCCACCTTCTTCAACGCTTAACAGATATGAAATACTTGCATTTCTCAGGTGAAAAACCTGTGTTTCCGTATCAAATGTGATGAAATGAGCCATAATCTTCTCCTTTTGATTCATTAGAATTGATTTACTAATTTATTTACTAAAAGTTTACCAATAAGTAAGCGCTTTACAAATGGCGTTTTGTTTCCTAAACATGGTATAATGTTGCCTAATTAGGGAGGCATAAAAGATGACTTTAAATACATACAATGAATTTGATAATAATAATTTTGATTTAAACATTGATCATTATGGGTTTGAATCCTGTCCCCCGAATTATGCTTTCGGTCCAAGCGTTCGTAATAACTTTGTATTACATTATATTATTGAAGGTAGTGGGCAATTCACCATATATAATAAGGTGACGTCATTAGGTGCTGGAGATATTTTTATCCTACCTAAAGATGCCGTCACTTACTATCAAGCAGATGGTGATCAGCCGTGGTCTTACATATGGGTTGGTTTTTCCGGATCGAGAGCGGAAAGCATTTTATTGCAATCTAGTCTTATGGCAAAATGTTTTGCCACAAGTCAAAAGGACTCAAAAATTTTGAATCAAATGTATCGTTTAATTGCCTATGCGGATAAAAAATTTACTGAAAGTAATGAATTAGAAATTATAGGTGAATTATATAAATTGTTGGCTTTCTTAATTGAAGAATTCCCAAACCAGGAAGCGCAGGAAAGTCATAACAACCACAAGAAGTATATGAAGCAAGCTTTGAAGATTATTCATAGTCTATATGATACCCCCCTACAAGTTACCACAATAGCTGAAAAATTAAATTTGAACCGCAGTTATCTTTATAAGATATTTAAGGAAGAAACAGGACAGTCAATAAAAGATTATATATTAATGGTCAAAATGAAGAAAAGTTGTGATCTGTTAATCAATTCCTCCTTGACCATTTCTCAAATTGCTAGTTCCGTGGGTTTTACTGATCCTTTAGCATTTAGTAAGGCATTTAAGAAAACTTATCAGGTTAGTCCCCTTCAATTCCGTAAAATCAATGAATGAACACAAAAAAGGATCACTTACCATGAGGTAAATGATCCTTTTCGTTAACATCTTATATGATGTGATTATTTTAAGATAACTTGTTCTTCAGCAGCAATAACTTCTTTTTCTGCAGCTGGTGCTTCAATAGAACCAAATGGCATTTCAGCAACTAATTCCCAAGATTCTGGTAAGTCTAACAATTCACGGATAGCACGATCAAATCCTTGTTCGTAGCCAATGTTGAAATGTTGTAAAGTTGCGCCTAAACCTAGATCTGTTAAAGTTAACCAAGTAGCAAATTGAGCATTTGCAGATGCATGGTTTTTGTATACGTAACGACGTTCGTCGTTAGCAGGAATACCGTTTTCTACTGCGTCACGGTCTTCGAAGAATAATACAGTACCAACTGCATTACGAGCACCATCCATGATTGGCGCCATGTAGTTGAATGTTTCTTCTGGTAAAACTTTAGATTGTACATCTTTAATCAAGTCCCAAAGTTTTGCGTTATTTTCACCAGATGCTACTACTAAACGGCTAGATTGAGAGTTGAAAGCTGTTGGTACGTGAGGTACTACATTTTTCAAAGCTTCAGCAACTTGCTCAGCTGTTACGTCAGTATTCGCTCCGATTACGTATTGAGAGCGACGGTTTTCTAATAATTCTGCAAATGTTGACATATATTTAAATCCTCTTTCTGTTTTGGAATTTTCAAAACCTTATTGCAGTTTTGAACTACTTTTATCTTACCTACTTACTTTTTAAGAGTAAATTATTTTGTTCGATAAAACACATAGTTATACGTTTAAAGTAAAATTTGGCGTTAAATCGCAATCATTTGTTCAAATTTTCACTCAGTTTTATTGTATTTTTAGTACAAAATTGTCCAAAATCTCAACATCAAAAAAGACTGGACTACAAATCCAGTCTTTACGCTATTTAAATTGTCAGATTATTTGTTATCACGTAACCAATTTTGAGCTGCAGTAGCCATAGTTGCTGAACCAACAATTAGGGCTTCTTCATTAAATTGTACTAATGGATGATGAACTGGGTATACTTGTCCATCAGCATCAGGTAATGGACATCCAACAAAGAAATAACAAGATTCAGGTAATCTACTTGCAATATGCGCATAATCTTCAGATGCAAGATATGCTGGTACATTTACAACCTCATAGTTATCACCTAACGCTTCTTTAGCTGATGACATTACTTGATCAGCAACAGATTCAGTGTTAATTAAAGCAGGACAGTTAGCCATTACTTTAAATTCTGTTTCAGCACGGAAGGCTTTACCAATATATTCTACAATTTCAGGTAAACGTTTTGCCACATGTTCTGCAGATTCAGGGAATAATGAACGAGAGGTACCCTCTAGTACGACTGTATCTGGAATAACGTTGATTGCCCCACCTGGTGCATTGATATAGCCCATTGATAAAGATGCACCTTTATTTGATGGCAATTCACGAGCTAGAATACCATTCGCACCGTTAATAATTTGGCTAGCAACAAATACGGGGTCTACACCATTATTTGGCATAGCACCATGTGCACCTACACCTTTAATGGTGATACGGAAATTCAATGCTGAAGCCAAAGCTTCGCGTTTATGAATTTCTACATCCACTTTGTCACCATTTGGCCACATATGTAGGGCCATACCTGCATCTGGTTTAGGATTTTCTAAAATACCTTCTTCCACCATCACGCGTCCGCCGTTTAAAGTTTCTTCAGCTGGTTGGAATAAGAATTTAATTTGACCTTCCAATTGGTCTTCGTTTTCTTTTAACATTTTTAAGACCATTAATAAAATAGTTGTATGCATATCATGGCCACATAAATGACCATTGTCATTTTTTGAAGTACAAGCAGATTTTGATTTTTCAGTGATTGCTAAGGCATCCATATCAGCGCGAAGTAACAATGTTTTACCTTTATCGCCAGATCCTAGTGTACCCGTGATACCATATGTATTACCAACATTTTGGTAGGCAACCCCATATTCATCTAACTTAGCTTTTACTAATTTCGCCGTTTCCGGTAATTCAAATCCAACCTCTGGGTTCTCATGTAATTGGCGACGAACTTTTACTGCATCGTCAAATATTTCTTTTGCACGATCTAAATATGCCATAAATATTTCCTCCATTTTATTTTTCTTTTCAATTTATTGGACACCTATTTTAAAGTTTTTGTCTAATTTTTGACTAAAATTGCAATAATTACAATAAACTTCCCAAACTCATTTAAACGAAAGAAAATTCCATTACTTGCATAAGAAAAATCTGTTTTATGTTTTCATTATCATATTGATTAAATGTAAAGTGATTCACTTCCAACCACAAATAATGCCACATTTTATCTTGTAGGATATTAAATACAAAAAAAGAGGCTGGGACAAAAAATTAAAATCATAGATTTTTCGTCCTTACAGTGTACGTTCCTTGTGAGCCGTGGGACCTTTGAAAGCCAGGGTCTTTCAATTTGAAATCGAGCTAAGGTCTCGATTTCATCCTATTTCACGGCTAAGGAACTACACTTTCAGTCCTTTAACCTGTTCCCATGATATGTTTCAATCAAAATTTATAAAGATTTTTTCAAAGTAAAGAGGCTGGGACAAAAGGTCTCTCAAAAAAATTCACGCCCAAAACTATGAACTTTTTTGTTCAGTAGTGGGAGTGTATTTTTCTATATCTTTATAAAAATAAACGAAAGTGGGACTACTT
>NZ_NEEY01000069.1 GCF_002252085.1 Aerococcus sp. 1KP-2016 | reverse complement strand
TAGATGAGGTTTTTCCAATCATCAACATTCTGATGTGCCAGATTCAGTAATTACATATAGCTATGATTTATTACTAAATGCAATCAAAGATTTTGAAATTAGTGAGGACGAAATATGGAACTAAAAGAATATCATGATTCCTTAATGGAGGAGATAGATAGTAGTCGACAAATTACTGGTGCTTCTTTTCATCAAGAATTTTTTGATACCTATGTAAACTATCTGTTAGAGAATGACGAGATACTTGGAGAGCCAGCATATACTTATTTTGAGATGCCATTAAATAAACGGCAAAAAGTGAACATTTCAGGATATAGTTATAATGAATTAGATGGTGTATTAAGCTTAATTGTAATTGATGATTTAGATTTTTCAGATGAACTTGGTACGTTAACTACTGCAAGTGCCAATCGTTTGCATATAAATGCTCGGAATTTCTTTGCTTTTGCTAAGGATATAGCAAAAATGGGTGAAGAGTCTAATGAAGCTGTCGCATTAGCTGATTCAATATATAATAGAAAAAAATCGGACAGTGAACCTTTCTATTATTTAAGCGCGGTTAAAATTTTTGTTTTAACAGATAAAAAGTTATCCAAGAATTTAATTAAAACGGAAGAACAAGAACTACAAGGCGTTAAAATTTTATCTCAATTTGTAGGAATTGAACGAATTCAAACTTTAGCTAATAGTAGAAGAGGGAAAATAGATTTAGAAATTGATTTTCATAAATATTCACTTATCCCAGCTATTAAAGCGAATGAAACAGAAGAATATGAGTCATATTTATGTAACATTAATGGCTTAACTTTAGCAAAATTATATAATGAGTACGGTAGTAGATTAATCGAGAGTAATGTTAGATCCTTCTTACAAACAAGAGGGAAAGTGAATAAGGGCATACGTCTTACGATTTTAAAGGAACCAGAGAAGTTCTTTGCTTACAATAATGGGTTGACATGTACAGCTAAAAGTATTGTATTTGAGAATAATAAAATAACACAGATAGTTGGACTTCAGATTGTAAATGGAGGTCAAACCACTGCTAGTTTAGCTAATGTCATGACTAACGATAAAAAGATTGATGAGTTATTAGAAGTTTCAGTTCCTATGAAATTGAACGTAATAAAAAATCCAGAGATTGAGGATGAACTAGTGCCTGCAATTTCAAGATATGCCAATTCACAAAATAAAGTCTCAGATGTAGATTTGGCTAGTAACCATCCTTTCCATAAAAAATTCGAAGAGTTATCTAGGAAAACATCTACTCCGCCAGCTGATGGGTTTTCTATCGGTACATATTGGTACTATGAACGTGCAGCTGGCCAATATGCACAAGAAACCTATAAGATGCCTGCAGCCACAAAAAAACGCTTCTTGGAAATTAATCCGAAAAATCAAATGTTCAAAAAAACAGATCTTGCTAAATACTTTAATATTTACAATCAAAAACCGCATATTGCATCTAAAGGTGGGCAAACTGCCTTCAATAATTTCTCACAATGGATTATAAAAACTTGGGATAGAGATACCAACATTATTAATCAAGACTTTTATAAGGAAATGATAGCAAACATAATTTTGTTCAAGAAATTAGATGCTAGAACAAAAATTGGTGCGGGTGCCAATGGTTATAAAGCAAATATTAATGCCTATACTTTGTCATATTTATATTGGTATATAGAGCATGAATTAAAAATGAAATTTGATTATACAAAAATTTGGCAACGCCAAAATGTAGGGAACTCCGTAATGAAGTTTTTAGATGACATTTCTTATCAAGTTCGAAATGTTTTAACTCGCGTTGAAGGTAACGTAACGGAATATGCTAAAAAAGAAATTGCATGGGAAGACGTTAAGAAAATGGTCAAAGTCACAGAAGAATATGATTTATCTTTAGTGACTATCTCAGTGGTGGAAGCTAGAGAAAATAAAATTGAGGCCAAAAAAGTTGAAAAATTTGAAAGTGACCTTTCAGATATCACGGTTGTATATAATAAATTAGAGGAAGATCCAAACTACTATATAAATCTGTTGAGCTTTATCGATAACAATTCAAAAGAGTTTCTGCCTAAAGAGCGAAGTATTATCTCAATGTTAGCAACAAATAAGTATATTACTGAAAAACAATGTAAAGTTGTTTTGGAAACAATACAAAAAGCAGAATTGGAAGGGTTTGGTCTGTAGATCAGTCCTTCAAATTCATCAAAAACCAGCCAATCGAATGGCTGGTTTTTTTTCAATCTATGAATCTATTTAATCAACCGACAGATACTTTCCGTGGTACGTTGGATGTTTTCTTTGCCGTGTTGCAATAGTGTTTGTAGGTCGCTGGCTTTTGGGATGGTGCCAAATACGCCGTCGAAGCCTTCTTCGTATAGTGTTTCGATGTTTTCTCCAATGCTGCCGGCGATGGCGACGACTTTGATGTTTGGATCGACGGCTTTGGCGGTTTTCATGATGCCGTAGGGTGTTTTGCCAAATTTGGTTTGGAAATCGATTTGACCTTCACCCGTTAGACAATAGTCTGCGCCTTGGAGCTTGTCTTTCAGTCCTGTGTACTCGATAACAAGGTCAATACCAGTTTCTAGGTGGCTGTTGGTGAAGGCAAGTAAGCCAGCACCTAAACCACCGGCTGCGCCTGATCCAGGGATTTGACCAACATTTTTATGAACATCGCGCTGAATAATTTGATCGTAATGTTGTAGGTTCTTGTCTAGTTTTTGGACCATTTCTGGTGTGGCACCTTTTTGCGGGCCAAAGACGGCTGAGGCACCGTGTTCTCCATATAATGGATTGGATACGTCTGATGCGATGGCAATCTCACAGGCGGCTAAGCCAGGATGGACATCTGAGAGATCGATTTGATCAAGTTGGTCTAGATGACCGCCACCTTCAGGAATGTCGTTGCCGTTTGCGTCTATAAACCGGATGCCAAGTGCGCGTGCCATTCCAGATCCGCCATCGTTAGTAGCAGATCCGCCAATGCCTAGAATGATATTTTGGATGCCCATGTCTAAGCATTCTTTGATGAGTTGACCGGTTCCGTAAGTGCTTGTTATTAAGGGATTGCGGTCTTCTTTTGTGACTAGATGGATACCGCTGGCACTGGCCATTTCGATGACTGCGGTTTGGCCATCACCAAGGATGCCGAGGTCGGCGACAACAGGATCACCAAGTGGACCCGTGACTTCCTTTTCTATAATACGACCAGCTGTGGCATCAACTAGGGCTTGAGTTGTGCCTTCGCCTCCGTCAGCCATAGGTACTTCAACGATTTCTGCATCTGGAAAGACGCGCCTAATGCCTGCAGCCATGGCTTGACAGGCTTCTAATGCGGTACATGATTCTTTGAATGAGTCTGGGGCGACTACAAATTTTAAGGGCATAGTTTTCCTCCTTCTGGGTTATCCACCAATGCCTAAGAGGCCAAAAATAATAGTTGAAACAATTGTTAGGACTAGACCGATTGCTGATTCGTAAGGAATGATTTGCAGGCGTTCTTTGAAGGCCATATTGATGCTACCACCTGTTGCATGGAAGAATGAACCGTGTGGTAAGTGGTCCAATACTGTGGCACCTGATTGAATCATGGCAGCACCACCGATTGCTGATACGCCGGAATTTAATAATGTTTGTCCAAATACTGAACTTGCAACGGCTGATCCTGATGTAGTTGAGGCTGATCAGACTATCGCCAAGGGTTGAGTTTGAAATGATACCTGCGATTAGACCGGTACCAAGTAAGATAATCGCTACGCCAGTCATCTTTCCTAGACCGTACTCGATATATTCGACAACATGTTTGTGATGGCCTAAAGCGACAATACCGGCTAAACCGCCCAGGGTAGGGCAATCATTGGGTCGATGACGATGCCAAAAAGTGGACGCAAGGCTAATATGATAATTGCGACAGCAGGTCCTACTAGTGATTTACCGATTGAAGGTAAGTTGGCAATGTCTTCACTCGTTTCCACTTCTTCGTTTTTAATAGCTGAACCCTTATTGATTAACTTAGTGGCAATGATGAAAGTAACGATGATACCAAAAAACGCTGGAATAATACCGGCTAACATGACATTTGTTAAAGGCACTTCAAAGGCATCAGAAACGGCAATGGCATTGGGGTTGGGTGACATGATATTACCAGCTTTACCACCACCAATCATTGCTACCAATATAGCTGTACGAGAATATTTGGCATTCTTGGCAATTTCTAGTGCAATTGGCGCAACGGTAATAACGGCGATATCAATAAATACACCGACCGCTGTCAAGGCCATAGTGGCTAGTGATAACGCGAGTAAGGCTCTTTTAGCACCTAACTTATCTATAATGGTGAAGGCGATAGATGAGGCAGCGCCTGATTTGATTAGGATACCAGCAAGTACACCGGCAGCTAAAATACGTAGTATAGCAGTTACCATACCTTGAGCACCTGCAGTCATTAAACCAACCGTTTCGACGACGTTAGCGCCACCGATTAGTCCGCCAAATAAGGCACCAATAAAGAGCGCATAAAATGGGGGCACCTTCTTAAAAATGAGCACAATTGAAAGTATCAGGCCGACTAAAGCCCCTAAAGCGCTAATTGTAACTGTTGAATCCATCCATATAACCTCCTGTGGTTTAAAATAATGCAATAGATACATTGTAAATTCAGGAGAAAACATTTACCATGTTATAAAGGACAAATATAAGCGTTTTCAAAATCGTAAATATAGTATGGAGGACAAGTTGTGGAAATTGATACAGGCTTAGCGCAAAATATCGTAAGCGCTTTAAAAGAAATTTTAAATTATGAAATCAATTTTATTGCGATAGATGGGCGAATTATTGCGTCTACTGATCAAGTTCGAGTAGGAACATTTCACGAAGGTGGCAGGCGTGTCAAAGTAACCGGGCAAGATTTGACAGTCAGAAGTGAAGATAATTATGCTGGTACGTATGAAGGCTTTAATACGGCGGTATATTTTAACAAACGGATTGTGGGTATCGTGGGGATCACTGGTCCAACAAATGAAGTAACTAAATTTGCTAAGGTTATTCGAAAATTGACGGAACTAATGATTTCAGAGGCGCATTTAGTAAACTTGGACTATAGCAACCGACAACATCAACGAAATATCTTGGAAATGTTGGTATCGGAAAATTTTGATATGGCTACTGTCAATTTTGGCCTGGTTGACTATGATGTTTCTGCAAATCGACGTTGTGTCTATGCATCATTTGTCCCAGTTAATTTTGACGATATGGATTTATATCATATATTAAAGAAAAACTTTTCGAGTAAACAGAATTTGATTGTGGTTCAAGAAACTTTCATTGTCATGTTCTTGGAGAATCAGGAAAAGGACCTTTTAGTCGATAGATTGATGGCTGTACAAAATGAATTAGTCAGCAATTTTCGTATGAAACTAAATTTTGGCCTAGGTGATATTTGCGATGACGTTGCTAGTGCTCGTGCGTCATTCTTGCAGGCAAAATATGCCTATCAATGGGCCGTTAAAAAGACAGCTGTGACGATTCAATTTTATGATGAATTCACTTTAGAACTTTTATTCGCTGAAGGTAACCATAAACAGTTGGAAACTTTTAGCCAACGAATTTTAGGCAAGTTAACGGATAAAGAGAAAAATGAATTTCGCCAGATATTAACCATTTACGAAAAGCATAACGGTTCAATCATCAAAACAGCGGATGAATTATTCATTCATAAGAATACTTTGCAATATCGTCTCAATAAATTATATGATTTGACGGGTTATAACCCTCGCGAGTTATCGGATTTTGTCACCTTGAAATTGGCGTATATGTCTGAAGAGGTGTATTTGAAGTGATTGCAAGTAGATATGAAGGTGATAAAGGTTATCAAATAGAACTTTATACAATGGTATAATGATGAAAATACAATTGATGGTGACATCATGAAGGAGAATGACTATTGGCGCAGGAAATGGATTTATTATTCACTCTAGATGAAGGCTATTTAAGCCATTTAAAGGTGACATTATTATCGATTAAACGAAGTAATCCTATGGCAAAAATTAGGATTTGGCTTGTTCATGAAAGTATTGCCCCCGAATCAATAGAAAGTTTACGAACCTTGACGGATTATTTGGCCTTTGATCTACAGGAGATGCAAGTAGATGGGAGCCAATGGAATAACGCCAAGACGGTGGATCGTTATCCAAAAGAGATGTATTTCAGGTTACTTGCGGGTGAAATTTTACCGCAGGACGTTAAAAAGATCCTATACTTGGATCCGGACACCTTGGTTATTAATCCGTTAGACGAATTGTGGCATACGGATTTGGGTGATTATTTATTGGCTGCTGCTACCCATACAGGACTAACTGAAATGTCTACCCGTTTAAATAAAGTGCGTTTAGATTTAGATCATGTATATTACAATTCTGGTGTCATGTTGATGAATTTAGATCAGGCGCGGAACATTATTAAGTGGACGGATATCTCAGCCGCTATTGAAAAATACAATAGCCTGTTGATATTACCCGACCAAGATATACTGAACCATCTGTATGGTAAATATGCATTGGAAATTCCAGAAGAAATTTGGAACTACGATACCCGTAAGTACATGCGCTATTTGACCAAAAGTCTTGCCCAACATGATATTCATTGGGTCATGGCGAATACAGTCGTATTGCATTTTTGTGGGGGACCAAAACCGTGGGATGAGAAACATGATAACCGGTTCACATCTGTTTATTTAGATTATCAAACCAGTTGAGACGGTTGGAAGATTCATTCAAATAGGAGAAGTATCTTTTAAAGTAAAGAGAGGCTGGGACAAAACTACTTTTGCGAAAAAAGTAGCCCCACTTTCGTTTATTTTTATAAAGATATAGAAAAATACACGCCCACTACTGAACAAAAAAGTTCATAGTTTTGGGCGTGTATTTTTTT
>NZ_NEEY01000068.1 GCF_002252085.1 Aerococcus sp. 1KP-2016 | reverse complement strand
TTTAGTCACTTTAACCATAGCAGAAAGGGGTTCTTTTTTCATCACTTAACGGGTGAAGATGAAAAAGTAATTGTAAGCTGCCGTGAGGCAGTTTCACATGGTTTTAATTAAAAGTATGAATTATTCAGGATATAAATTTATAAGTTAATCAATCACTGATACCCATCATAAGTACCCGAAATACTAAAATTATTCCTACAGATCAAATGTGTTTTATTGAATGATTGAGTGAAATTAGATGTAATCATAGTTTCTTCAGAATATATTAAAACAAATTTTTTTGATGGTTTTTTCATATTTTAATAATCATCTTGTAATCGCTAAAATTTTTTACTATATACATTTCGCATTGTTTCTACTATCTTATTTATTGAATAATTTTGAATTTTTTTGAAATTATATTTTCCGTGGTTTTTAGCCAATACGGGATTATTCATATATTTTAATACACTTTCATAATAAAAATTTGGTGTATTCTCGCCAAGATAACCTCCTTTATCCTGATCAATTAAATCTATATTTCCTCGTATTCTTGAACCAATCACAGGTAATCTACTTGCCATAGCTTCCATAACTGAGACTGGTAACCCTTCATGAATAGAAGGAAAAACAAATATATCTGCAACATTACAAATTTCATTAATATCATTTCTAAATCCCAATAATAATACCTGCTTTGTAAGATTATATTGTTCAACTAGATCTTCCAACTCATCTCTTAAAGGCCCTTGTCCGCAAATAATATAGGTTATATTCTCAGTAGAAAAGTTACTAAGAGTTTCAATTACGACCTTATGATTTTTTCTTTCTGATAACTCTCCAATTGATAGAAGTACTAAATTATTTTCTGGAATATTGAGTTCTTTCCTTTTTCTTTCAATTTCGGTGGGGGAGGAAACAATAAATTTATCAAGATCAATCCCTACACCAGGGACATAAATATTTTCCTTTGCATGCATTTTTTTTGAATAATTGTAATCTTCTTCATTTATAGTAATCAGTTTATCAGTATATCTAGATAAAAATTTCTCTATTGGGTAAAAGATTATCCAATTTTTAATAGGTGCTCCCTTATAAAAATGAAATCCATGTGCTGTATAAATTATTTCTGATTTAATATTTGGATTTTTCATTTTTACAAATCGCGTTAAAGCTCCTCCAATTGGAGTATGGCAATGTACAATATCAAAATCACCATCGAGCATTATTTTTTCTAATTCTTTAAATGCCTCTAAATTATCTTTTTTAAATGGTGACCTTTCAAAAGAAACCTCATGAAAATAATCACAGAAATCAATTTTCATATCCCCTTTAGGAACATAGTCATTCTTTGCTGCAACATGAATTTCATATCCCATTTCTTTGAGTAATTTGAAGGTTGGAATATGAAATACATTAATATGCAATTTAACAACCGAGGCAACAAATAAAATCTTTTTCATGCTTACTCCCTTTCTGTTTCCAGTATTGAACCATTAAAATCCTTTATATTATATTCCAACTCAAAATTTGACATTTCTCGTTGGTACGTCAAATTTCCAAAGATTTTTTGAAATAAAGTAATTTTATTACTTAAAATTTCGGGTACACCGAATGAATTTACAAATATAATATTATGATTATTTACTTTTGCAATCTGTTTTACCAATTCAGTAATATTTACATATTGAACATTTTGAGGGTATTTAACTCCATCATATCTCTCTTCTATTATTATTCTAAAAAATTCTGATAAATTATTTATATAAATCATACTTCTTTTATTATTTACACGAGGAAAAATAGGCGTTCTCTTGGCAAAAGATGATAATATTTTATAATTTCCTGGACTTTTTGGTCCGTAAACCATTGGAGGACGAACAATTGTCACAGTAAATTTGTTGCTTTGTATTTTTTGTAAATATAAATCAGCTTCCAATTTAGATTTCCCATATGCGGTTTTAGGATTACAGGGGGTATTTAGATTAATCATGTTGCAAACTTCACCAAAGACACTCATCGTACTCGTCTGTATGAAATGTTTCACCCGCTCATACTTTGCTTTATTTGCTATTTCTATAGCCAAGTCTCGATTTACTTTATAGTACTCCTTTTCATTTTCTTGAGTGATTTTTTGATGTGCAATTCCTGCCACATTTAAAACGACATCATAAACGCTCCAGTTTTGATTTTTCCAATCGTCATTTCTCACTGATATCTTAGTTACTTGATATTCATCTGGCCATTGGCTAACCCATTCTTCAAATTTATTACCAATGTATGAATTTTGACCTGTAATTAAAATTTTCTTCATGCTTGATCATCCTTCACATCTTGCTTGGCTTTTTCAATGACTCCTGTGCCGCCTTCAACTACTCCATCACTTCTCAAAACACTTGAAATGGTACCGAAGAAACATTTTATATCAAATAAGAAAGAAATGTTTTGAACGTAATCACCATCTAGTTTAGCTTTTATTGGGATTTCAAGTTCATCCCGGCCGTTGATTTGTGCCCATCCAGTTAAACCAGGTCGAACGTCATTCGCGCCATATTTATCACGCTTTTCGATCAAGTCATATTGATTCCATAAGGCAGGTCTAGGACCAATTATAGCCATTTCCCCTTTTACGATATTAATCAATTGGGGTAATTCATCTAGACTAGTTTTCCGTAAAAAATTTCCAGATTTCGTGATAAATGCTTCTGGATCATTTAATAAATGAGTTGGCATATCGGCAGGTGTATCACTTCTCATCGATCTAAATTTGTAAATTTCAAATAGTGCTTTATTTTTCCCTACTCGTTTTTGTTTGAAGAAAACGGGTCCAGGCGAATTTGTCTTTATCCAAATAGCAATAATTAAAAACAACGGACTTAAAACAATTAAAGCAATTAAGGAAATCAAGAAGTCTAGTATCCTCTTGAAATATTTATACATGTTTTTCCTCCCAAATGATAATGAATGAGGCATCTCTGTTAGTGATGCCTCGTTTGTAACTATTTAAGCTTCATCACTCGCAAATAGTTTCTGGACTTGCTCATATCTTTCTAGCGTTCCAATATCGTAGCGGTATTCATTAAATACAAAACCGTATACTGTACTGTGTTCTAATAGGTATGGGATAAAGTTCCCGTTGGCGTCCATATTGTATCCTTCTTTTTGATACGCATCGAAAAGTGGTAAATCCTCTTTCTGGATGATATAAAAAGTTGGTACAGCGTATGGATAATTCACTTGTGCTGGTTTTTCTTCAAAACCTATTATCTTACCATTTTCATCGATGTCGGCTGTACCACCACGTACTAGTTGTTTAAGGTCTTCTTCTTTGTAGATGGATATTGCATTACCTTGATGTTCTTTGTAGAAGCTCACTAGGTCTACAAGAGAGAAGCCAAATAGGTTATCACCGGCGGCAATCATCAAGTCATCTTCAACCTTTGCCTGTTCAATTACAAAGTGAATATCGCCTAAAGCCCCTAAACGATCTTCATTCGATAATGTACCGTCATTGATAACAGTTAACTTGATGTCATAAGTAGAATCTTTTGCCCACGTTTCAAAATGGGTATGAAACTTATCGTTGGTAACGATAAAGATTTCATCTAGTTCCTCAACGGCAACCATTTTTTCAACGATGGAATCTAATATGGTTTGGTTACCAACTTTTAATAAAGGTTTTGGTTGATTTTTCGTTAGTGGGTAAAGTCTAGTTGCATAACCAGCTGCTAGAATTATTGCTTTCATTAGCGGTAATCCTCCACATTCACAAATCTTGCACCATCATCTGTCTTACAGAAGTTGACTTCGTATACGTCTTTAATGGCTGGGAATTTTTCTGGATAAACGGCATCAATGTTTGCTTTGATGGCTTCTTTTTTACTTGGATCAATTAAACCAATAACTGCGCCACGGAAACCTGCACCTGAAGGCCGTGCCCCGTACACGCCATCTGTTTCTTGCAAGATATCAAAAGTCAATTTCATTTCTGGAATACCAGTTTCATGTTGGTAGAAAGAGGAATTGCCAGATTCGAACATTAATTGACCAAATGTATCGATATCACCGTTTGCGTATGCTTCTGCACCTTGTAAGACACGTTCTTGTTCTGTATAGAAATGGGCTGCACGTTTTCTAAAGCGGTCAGGCAATTGGTCTTTGTACTTGTTATATATTTCGATTGGAATATTTCGTAGTTTCACATCTTCTAAAGCTAGTAGTGGTTGACCAGCAAGTTCAAGTAATAACCATCCGGCTACGCGCACTTCTTCAACACGATTGTTGAAGTCGGTACCCATTAAGTTTTTAGAGATACCAGAGTATACAACAATGACTTCAAAGTCTTTAAAATCTGCGCCCTTATCAATCATTTGATATTCATTAGTTAAGCAGTCCATTAACATTAATTGGTTGTTCATACTCAACACGTTGGCTGATTGATCAAGAATCCCGTTTTTCAAACCAATAAATTTGGTTTCAACCCAGTGGCTATACATAATAATATCCATTTTAGATACTTCGATGTTGTTTACATCACATAAGGCCATTAGATAAGCTGTTGTAACAGCCGCTGATGAGGAGATAATCCCCCAATTGGTAACTTTCCTGAAACCACTGCATTCAATCCAACTTTTAACACATGGTCTTCTTGAAGTGCTTTTACAGCACCACGAATATATGACCCCCAGAAGCCTGGAATATATTCTAAATCATGACCATAAGAGAAAAGCTCGGTATCTGGAAAATCTTCACTTTGAATTTCCAAATAGCTATCTTCACGCGGTGCATATACCATATCTACACTAGCGTCTAAGGTCATTCCTGTAACTCGTCCACCTTGATAATCTGAATGGGCACCAATGGGACAAATTCTCAATGGCGATTTGACCTTGCGGATTGTGTCTGATTGGCCATACTTTGCAATAAAAGTAGCCATTAAATTAGACATGCCTCTATCTCCAATCTATCGTAATCTATAGCTTTATTTATTATATCAAAGAAAAATAGCAAATTTATGATAATCTTTAAAAAAGTATATTTATATTTCATCAATTTTAGTCATTCTACAATTTTATACAAAATTTCTTATCTATTCTTCAACTAAATTATTGATGTATCATATTGACCTCCTAATATGATACGATTAATATAGGAAAAAATATAAATCTATAGAATGTATAATTGATCTAGTATACAGTCTGATTAACACTCAAAATTTTTATTAAAGGAATGATAGTTAAAATGATAAATACTGGTACCATAAAAATGAACTCCCTTTCCCAAGCTTTGATTTATGTATGTACTTTTTTATTAGGAATTACAATTAATCAAACCTCTTACCTTTTTGGAATAAACTCTTCGCTCTCGGATATTCTCTTAATACTAATAATTCCTACCTTAATTTATACCAAGCAATTAAATTTTGTAAAAAATGAAACGATATTTTTTTTAATGTTATCTATATTAGTCTTATTTAGTGCTACATTTGTTGTTCCAACAATCGTTAACATTACACCTAGTGTGACCAATATTTTTAGTGATTACATTAAAATATTAGTATCATTTCTTTATTTCATATTAGGATATAACTTATCCAGAATAGGATTTGATAATAAAGTCATTAGAGTACAAGCAAAATTTGCAGTGCTTGTTGCAATTTTAGGAATAGTTGCAAATTTTATACCCCTACCCTTTATTAGTGAAACATTCTTTTTCGGAGGCTATCGATTAAAGGGATTTTTAAATGATCCAAACTTGTTTGCTATTGTACAAATATTAGCTCTATCATATTTCCTCAAATACAGAGATAAAAACAATAAATTTAGAGGCGTTTCAATTTTTTTATTAATTTTTTCTATTTTGATGTCAGGATCAAAAACTGGCTTACTAAGTATGATTTTTATCCTTTGTCTGGATTTGTTTCAAAAAAACTTTACTTACCGAATTAAGTTAAAAGAAACAATTGTATTTTTAATCTTAGCATTCATACTTATTATATTAGCCCCCCCACTAATAAATTACATGCTCAAACTATTAATTTCGCTAGCAGAACAATATCCTTCAATTGAGAGATTATCATCATTATTCACTGATTTTAGTACCGCAATTTCTGGAGATGGCTCCCACAGAGATGTGGTATGGAAAAAAGCAATAAAAATAATTAGTATGTTTCCTATAACCGGCGTGGGTGTCGGTACATATTTAAATATTGCTGGAACACTACCAGGGGTGGTAACGGTGGCACATAACACCTATCTACAAATGTATGCTGAGTGGGGAATTATATTTGCTAGTATATTCTTCTTATATATTATATACATGATTTTTTATTCCCTTTTATTAGTTAGAAAAAATATTACCATAAATGTTGTTAGTTCGGGAATCATTGCAATTATGATAGGTTCACTTTCAATTTCTTTGAATAATGCTAGATTTTTTTGGCTATACTTAGGTATTCTACTTTATCATATAAAATTTGAAAAAAATCAAAAAATATAATTGATTGACTACAACCTTTAAACTGAAAAAACTGATTAAGATACACACAAAGATGATCCCGATAAGCTGTCGGGTCATCTTTTTAATTTTGTGATAACGATAATGGTTGTAAATTTCAATATAGTCTTCGACTGCAAACCAAATGTTTTGTACTAATTCTCTTCTTTCAGATAAAACAACCTCTTCAAATAATCGAAGGAAGATTCTGATGTTTCGTTGTTCCAACAGTTTTTCCGCCTCAACATGAAATTAATTAGGCCAATTTCGTCAGCCTTTTCCTGGAAAAATACAAGTATAATAATCCCTTGATCTGAGTACACGTCATACTTTATTTACTTTGTTTTATTTTCTATATTTTGTATTCTGATAAATGGTAGTGCTTTTCTTTAACACATTTTTAGAATTTTGATTAATCCTCAAAGGTTAATTCTCAGATTAGCTACAATTTTTTCTAAAATTCCCATTTCCTTCTGTGAAACACAAATAGACTGTAACGGAAGAAGCATAAAAAAACGAAAACTTGAAACATGAAACCTGAACCCCTACCAATAAACTGAACAAATAAAAAAGAGAGTTATGCTACCCACAAAAGATGATCCCGATAAGCTGTCGGGGTCATCTTTTTTAATTTTTCTGATAGCGATGGTTGTTGTAAAATTCAATATAATCTTCAACTGCATATCAAAGATCTTGTAGTGTTTCTCTTCTTTCAGATAATACAACGTCCTTCATATGACCAAA
>NZ_NEEY01000067.1 GCF_002252085.1 Aerococcus sp. 1KP-2016 | reverse complement strand
GAAACAAAATGGCGTTTGAATTCATCGGAATAAGTAATGCTTTTCTCTGATACATTTTTAACGTACGGATTTCTTCTCAAAACTCGAATTTGTTCGGATGTAAAAATTAACTTTGACATTTAGCGGCGCCTTTCTGCACGTAGTGCAGTTAATATGAATTGTGGTTTAATGAATGGAGCAATACTACTTCAATTCAAACGTTAACGTATTTTCCTCTATTCATAAGTATACAAAAACAAACCCTATAGAAGGGCACTTTTTTTAGTGTCCATTCTATAGGGTCCATTTTAATTAAACTTGGAGGCTTTTTATTTGTGGTCATTTTAAACTGCATCCCTTGTTAAAGTCAGGAATGTAGCTTTCATTTTTTTAAAAAGATGAAATTTGAGCGTAAAAATTCACTTATCTTGGTATAAAAGTGAATAAAATGGGCGATTCTTCATCTATATCAAACAATAGATGACGACTCGTCCAAATGTTTCATCTATATGCCTAAAAAAAATGATTCTGCTTAAAAACATTCATCTTTTTGTCCAAATAGGTTAAGGAAATGGCAAAAATTTCACTTATTTCGCCCAAATAGATGAAACCGCAGTTAGGTAAAGTGGAGCCACAATCCCTTGTCCAATGAACAAAAAAAGAGATTGGAAGTAAATTCCAATCTCTTACATAACAAATTTATAAGGCGTCGCTGTCGCGCTCCCCTGTACGAATACGAATGGCTTCATCAATAGTAGAAACAAAGATTTTACCATCGCCAACTTCACCAGTACTTACTAACTTGCAAATAAGATCAATGATATCATCAACACGGTCGTCCGTTGTGATAATTTCAACTTTCACCTTAGCTAATAAGGTTGGTAATACTTTTTGCCCACGAACATATTCCGCAAAGCCTTGTTGATTACCGTTTCCCAATACTTGACTGATGGTCATCCCACTTGTAAAACCAGCTTTTGATAAGCCGTATTTTAAATCTTCTAATCGATCTGGTCGAATAATAGCTTCGATTTTTTTCATTGTCATCTTCCTTTCACTAACCTCTGTTAGGAATCAATTCTCATCACTATTCTTATTATGAATCAATGCCCATAAATGTTGGATAAGCAGTTTCCTCATGTTCAGAGTCATCAAGACCAATTGCTTCAGCACGTTCTGACACACGAATTGGCATGAAGAAGCTGATTACTTTTACGATGATAAAAGTAGCTAAAGCTGACCAGATGACAGTGAATAGAATTGCGGCAATTGTTACCAATAACAAGTGCGCATCGCCGTATAAAAGACCAACGTTCGCTGGATCCAAAGCGTATTCTGGAAGTGTGAAAATAGCTGTTACGATACCCCCGAAAATACCACCAATACCGTGACAACCAAAGGCATCTAAAGCATCATCATAACCAAATTTAGGTTTCAATACTGAAATGGCAAAGTAACATACTGGACTAACAAGTAAACCGATAACAACGGCACTCCATAGAGAAACGAAACCAGCACCTGGTGTAATAGCAACCAAACCTGCTACTAAACCTGTTGAAGCACCTACAAGAGAGTAATGTCCAGTTTTAAAGCGTTCAATTAACATCCAAGATAACATTGCTGATGCAGCAGATAGATGTGTTGTTAGTAAAGCATGGATTGCTTGTCCGTTTGCAGCTAGCGCAGAACCTGCATTAAAGCCGAACCAGCCAAACCAAAGGATACCCGCACCTAGAAGAACAAAAGGTACGTTATGAGGGCGATAAACTAGGCGACCATGGTCACGACGTTTGCCAACCATCAAGGCTAAGACTAAACCTGAAACACCAGATGTGATATGAACAACATCACCACCAGCGAAGTCAAGTGTACCCCATTGAGCTAAAAGACCTTCGTCCCAAACCATGTGTGCGAATGGGAAGTATACTAAGAACAACCATGCAACGATAAAAATTAATAGGGCTGAAAAACGCATGCGTCCAGCTACTGCTCCTGTAATGATTGCAACCGTAATAATCGGGAACATCATTTGGAAAGCAGCGAATAAGGTATCAGGAATAACTAAACCACGTGTAGAGTCAGTTTCACTCAATCCGTTAAAGAATAGATGGGAGAAATCTCCAATGATACTGCCTTCTCCACCAAAAGAAAGAGAATAACCAACTACAAACCAAATGACAGATACAATGGCAATCGGAGCCACACTCATCATCATGGTATTGATGACATTTTTACGACGATCTAAACCGCCATAGAAAAATGCTAATCCGGGTGTCATGAAAAATACCAAAGCCGAACAAACAATAATAAAAGCAATACTTCCACTATCCATAAAAAGACCTCTTTTCTATACACATGTCAGGAAACCTTACGTAATTTTTGTTTTTCCATTTGTATGTTAGATAATATATCGAAAAAAATGAAATCTGTAAATAACTTTTTGAAAACTTTCTTAGTTTTTCATTAAAATATTTTAATGTTCCTTTATAGATGGATTTTCAATCGCAATATACTAGTATTCATTAAACATTTACGAACGTTATTCAAGTTTATGTGAAAAAAGTTTGTATTTTTAAAGAAAACAAAAAAGAGTTGGCGAGAGACAACCAACTCTTTTTAATAAAAAAATTTAGGCACCCAAGAAATGTTGGATGGTGCCATTTTCCCACATGATGTAAAACCCTAGCCCAATGAATACGACAGGGATGATGATTTTTTCATATTTTTCGATGGTTTCGGCGATTAATGGCAAACGGCTAAAGCGATATGAAATTGCGCATACAGCGGCAACACCTACGGCAAAAACCGCTATAGCAACAGGGATTTGCCCCCATTCTAGGCCGGCGAAATAAGGGATGTATATCCCTAAATTGTCACCTCCAGAGGCGATGGTCACTAAGGTAACAGTCCAAAATAAGGATTGATTACCGCGCCCTTCAATCTGCTCAACGGCTTCATCCGCCTCATCGTCATCAGTGAATATGGCCCGAATCCCTAAGATGAGTGGAATGATACCAAGTGTACCAATCATCCAGTCTTCTGGAACAAAATTTAACATGTAAGCAAAAAAGAGACTCACTAAAACGAGCACGGCGGTGCCAAGGTACTCACCCAGATATACTTGACGACGCGCTGATTTTTGAGCTAGCTTGGCTAAAATCATGATCAAGAGATGAGGTAATCAATAGATGTTGCGATAAATACGAAACTTGCGGAAATAATTGTCTGCATATTGTGACCCTTTCAAAATGTTTTTATGAAATTTAGTATATAGGAAAAAGGCACTTTCCACAAAGGAATAGCGCCTTTTTACAGAAAGAATTATCAATAATTAATGCGACATCCGGCGAGCAAACTCAGCGAAACGGAATTTATCGATTTGGTGGTGGGACGATGTGAATTGGAAAAAGCTAGCATCTTCCAAATACACGTGACTATTAACGCGAATGATATAGTCGTCGGGACCAATCCCCATCTGTTGCTGATCAATTAGGTCCGCTTTTTGAGCAACGATTTCCTTATTCGCAAATGAAATTTCTAACCCTAGTTCATCTTCCAGATATTGGTACATGGAGATACTGGCGATTTCAGTTGGAATATGGTCCACAACTTTGCGACGCAAATAATCATGGTCAACAATCACATTCATACCGTCCATCTCACGATTGCGGACCAGATGAATGAACTCTTCGCCTTCTTCCACACCATCAACCCCAATTAAATGTGGCGGGGCAGGTATAATTTCATTGACCAAGACCGTTGTTCTACTCTGGAAGTGCTGTGCTTCTTGCAATTCTTTATAAGACGTTAGCCCAGAAATGAGAAAAGAAAAGCGTGCATAGTCAAGGACAATAGCGCCCTTACCTTGCTTCTTCTGAATAAATCCTGTTTCTTCCAAACGTTTTTGGGCTTTTCGAATGGTTTCACGCGAGACATGATAAATTTTGGCCAGGTCATTTTCGCTGGGCAATAGTTGACCAACGGGGTAATGACCCTGGCGAATTTTCTCCTGAATGTCTGCGGAAATAAATTCGAACTTAAACATTTCCGTCACCTACTTCTCTAATTTTGCGCTAGTAATGGTTGACTACCCTAAATAATCCAAGTACAGATCACAAATTTCTTCGCCAAATAAAGTGGCCATTACATACTCTTTATAGGTTAGCAGATCAATATCCATCGCAACCGCCACGTTTTTTGAGCGACCAGTGGCACCATCAAAATCAATCACCGTTTGGCCGTAAGTATACTCACCCTTGGTTTCAATCACCAAGTTGGCATGGTGGATTTCGGTGAAAATGTCTGGGTGCAGATAGCCGACAACCGCCACTAAATCGTGAATTACCGTACCAACTGTTCCCTCATTTTTAAAGGCATTTAGGATATAAGCACCAAACATTTCGCGAATCATGCCGCCAAGTTCACCACCTGCTAGGCGCATAAACTCTAGGTCATTCATGTCTAACAATGATTGGCCCGTTACATCTAAACCGACCATAGTGATGGGCACAATTTCACCCAACGCTTGATATACGATATCTACGGCAAAGGGGTCAAACCAGTAGTTAAACTCAGCCACAGGACCAACATTTCCGCCATAAGCAGCCCCACCCATAGTGGTAATTGAACGCAATTGTTTCATGGTTTCGACATCTTTTTCAACGGCCAAAGCAATATTTGTCAGTGGGCCAAGTGCGATAAGATCCACCTCACCCGGGTTGGCTTTAATGCTATCTAAAATAAAATCAACGGCATGTGTCTCTTGAATCAAGGACTCATCATAGGGGAAGTCAACACCACCCATACCATTGGAACCGTGAATATCACCCGTCGCATTCTCGCAGGCTGGTTTATCCTCCTTCAAAGACATGTAATCATTGTTGGCACCTGGATAAATCTTCACACGACGATCAAAATACGTCGCCACGCGAACTGCGTTAGTCGTAGTCATATCAAGACCTTTGTTCCCCGCAACCGTCGTAAAGCCTAAAATATCTAATGACGGGTCACTTAAAGCCGTCATCAAGGCTACCGCGTCATCAATTCCAGGGTCTGTATCAATGATTACCTTACGTTTATCCATACTAATTCCTCCCAAATTCAAATTGTCTATACAACTTTATTACCTACATTATAACATGTAAGCGCTTCGAATATCTATCATTTCTCAAGACTTAGCGATTACGTGGAAAATGTGCGACAACTTGTAAATGGGTGGATAATGCTTTTAATATTTTCGCTAGAGCATCTAAATCACCAATCATATTGGACGGATCAGCCTCAATAAAAAAGCCATAACGGAAGGGTTTCAACGGAATTGGTCGCGCATTTAGTGCCAATAGGTTGATACGATAGACATCTAACACTTGTAACAACTTAGCCAAAGCACCCGGCTCATGCGGCGTTTCAATATAAAACATCAACAAATCACGTTGGTTGTTGCGGTCAATTTCCTCATATCGTTCAAAGACCAAAAAGCGCGTCATATTACCAGCTTCATCATAAGCAGCTGGCTCCAAAGCTTGTAACCCATACAATTCACCCGCACGCGGACTCGCAATCGCTGCCTTGGTGGGGTCACCTTCCTTGGCAATAAACTCCGCCGAAACCGCCGTATCAATATAGGCCATAGGCTGCATATTTGGATAGCGGTCAAAAATCAACTTACATTGCGTCAAAGCCTCAGGATGTGAATACACAGTCGTTACCTGGTGAATATCCGCTCCGGGCAGTCCCCATAAAACATGGTTCACAGGTTGATAATGCTCATAACGCGCAACTATTGGTTGATAGCGTACCAAATCCATCGTTCGCGCAATTAACCCCGTCGTTGAATTCTCAATTGGCATCACAATCCGGTCCACCTTGTTGTCCACCAAATCATCTACCATTGGCGGAAAATCATCATATGAAGCAATCTCCAATTGTGGATCATCGTAAGACAACTGTAGCTGTTCCGAAATAAAGGCAATCGTCGCCGCTTCACTATAGGCACCTGGGACCCCTTGATAGCCAATTCTCATCATTTATTCACCCTTCTTTTTGAAATCTCATACAGCTAAGTTTAACAGTTTCACCGCCGATTGTCATTGCATGTTTCTGGGAAAAGAACAGCCCAAAAATTGACATTTTGCCAGCTATTTTTGCATTCCTTAGAAAAATAGCAGCCTATGATTGAATCAATAGCCGGGAGGACCAAGAGAAGGTATATTATAGAAAATGTACAAATAAACTGTTCAAATAAAGGAGACTTTTCTCATGGTAACACTCGCGAATCAAAACCTATCCGTAACCATCAAGGCAGACGGTGCCGAACTCACATCCATCAAAGACCAAGCTAGCGGACATGAATTTCTATGGCAAGCAGACCCCTCATTTTGGAACCGTCACGCGCCTGTCCTATTCCCAATAGTGTCTCGTTTAGTCGATAATACATATGTATTCCAAGGTAATACCTATCAACTAAGTCGCCACGGCTTTGCCCGTGATATGGTCTTCGACCTTGTAACGGCAGAAGATAACCACGCGCGCTTCCAACTATCCGCAACAGAAGCAACCAAAGCCTATTATCCTTTTGACTTTGATTTCTTTATTAATTACAAATTAAATGACAATCAAGTCACTGTCACTTATCAAGTTCACAACAAAGCGACTGACCAAGAAATGTATTATACCATTGGAGGCCACCCTGCCTTCAATGTAAGTTTGAATCAAGACCAGACCTTCGATCAAGTTAGCTATCAGGTAAATCCAGCTGGTCAATATGACTTATATCCTTTAACAGCGGACGGTTTTATCGATTTAGATCTGGTCCACACTGTGGCTGTTTCAGACCATAATATCACGCGTGAAGACTTCAAAAATGACGCCCACGTCTGCAAAGTGAGCGATCAAACCAAAGTCACACTAGAAGACAAGCAAGCAAACGTAACTGTTACCATGCAAACAACGGACATGCCATATGTCGGTATTTGGTCAACCTATCCAGCTGACGCCCCATTTGTATGCCTTGAACCATGGACAGCTCCAGCTGATGACATTCATGCATCCGGTGACTTTACTGAAAAATTTGCTGTATCCAAACTAGCATCCGGCACCACAGCACAGCATGCCTATACACTAACATATACCAAAGACTAGCAGCTATCTACCTTGCGAAAGCATACAAAAAAGCTCTGAACAATCAGATGTATATCTTGTAGAGGCCCCCAAAGTATACAAAACAATCTAACTTTTGGGGGGTTTATTTTTGATGCAAAAAT
>NZ_NEEY01000066.1 GCF_002252085.1 Aerococcus sp. 1KP-2016 | reverse complement strand
CGTCCGCGGCTTCCTCCGTTGGATCGATGGGGAGCGGAAGAAGGTGATTGACCGTCTCTGTGTGAGGCTGTAGGGTAAAACTTTTATTCAACTTATATATTTAGTGAAATAAATGAATCCTTGCAAAAATAAACTAGACCCCAAGAACTGAGCCTTCTAGCGCCATAAAAAAATATTTCTGGACACGTCGAAACCTAAATATTCCCCTAATATCACCAAGAAAATCCAATTAAATGAATCATTAAGAAGCAAAATGAAAAGGATTGGCCGCAGCCAATCCTTTCTTTATTTAAGTCAGTTGGAGGAAGACCTAAATGTCATTGAAAATATTTGATTATTCACCAAAGTATTTGTAAGCGATGCTTTGGCCTTGTTTGATTTTGTCCCATTGGTTATCAGCAGTTAATTCGTTACCACCGTCACAAGATGCGAAACCACATTGGTGAGATAGGTATAGACGTTCTTTTGGTACATATTTAGTAGCTTCTTCAAGACTACGTAATGCACGTTCTTCGTCATCTAAGTCAGCTGTTTTTGATGATAATAAACCTAAAACAACTTCAACGTCATCATTATCTTTGAAGGCTTCTAAAGCTGAGATATTACCTGCACGTTCGTCATCCCATTCTAGGTAGAAACGGTCATAACGTTGGTTTTTCAAGAAGTAGTTAGCAATTTTGTCGTAGCTACCATCAGCTGCATGGCGAGATGCATAGTTACCACGGCAGTTATGCGTATATACTTTCAAACCTAATTCGTGACCGTAGTCGATAACTGCGTTGTTTAAAGCAACATACGCTTCAGCACTTGCTTCAGCAGCTGCTGCATCCCAGATACCATAAGCACGACGGAATGGAGAGTTAGAAGAGTCTTCTGCATGGATAGTCCATAAACAGTCATCTAATTGGATGATGTCACCACCAGCAGCAACATATTCGTCTAAGAATTCTTTATAAGCCTTGATGATACCTTCACGGAATTCATCAGCAGTTGCATATACGCCTAAGTATGATTTAGGGTTGAAGTTTAATTCTGTGAACATATGTCCTGGAGAAGGGATACATACTTTGACAGCAGAATTAGATTCGTTCAATGCAACTAGACGTTTGTAGTGATCGATGAATGGGTGGTTTTTACCAGAAAGTGGTTCGAAAATTTCAATACCAATATCTTTACGTGTTTCGAAAGGTTTTTCTTCATCATAATCTACGAATACATAACCTTGATCAGCGATGAAACGGCGAACGCCACCAAAGCCCCAGAAGAAGTCTAAATGCCATAAAGATTTAGAATATTCACCATCTGTAATTTCAGGGAAGTCTAAGTCAATTTCTTTTGCGACAACGTCAGCAACTGCTTTGTCTTCAGTTTCTTTGTAGTTGTCAAAGTCGTTGTAGAATGGGTATTGAATATCGTCACGATGTTCAATTTCTGATTTGTAAGCTAATAAATCTTCAGGACGTAATAATGAACCAACTGTTAGGAATCGTTTAGAAGTGTGTGTATGTGTCATGTGTAAAATCTCCTTTGTGCTTGTGTTTTTGTTGTTGTCATTATTATATTTGTCAGGCATAATAATTACAAATAACTATTATATGTGGACTAGCATAGTTTTAAGCTATGTTAAGGTTCGGCAAAAACGAACACAAGCCATGAATGGAGGATTTTCATGCGAATTGAAGACTTACAATACTTTATGAAAGTGGTCGAAGTGGGTAACATGACCCAAGCCGCCAAAGAATTATTTATTTCCCAACCATCTTTATCTAAGGCCATTTCCAATCTCGAAAGTGAAATGGGACTATCCCTATTTCAACGTACAGCAAAGGGCACCTTGCTAACCTTTCAAGGGGAAGAGTTCCTACAATATGCTCGTCAAGTGCTAGAGCAAATTGATTTAATGAACAACCGTTACAAAGAAGGCATTACGGCCAATCGAATATTCTCCATTTCCGCTCAACATTATGCCTTCGTCGTTGATGCCTTCGTAAAGCTTCTTAGCGAAATGGACGCTGATCAATATGAAGCAACCCTAAAAGAAGAGCGGACCTTCGAAGTCTTGGAAGACGTAGCCAATTTGAAATCAGAAATTGGTGTTATCTATAGAAGTAACTACAATCAAAAAGTCCTGGAAGGCGCCTTTCATGAGAAACAGCTCACTTTCACACCACTATTTCGAACGTCGCCTTACGTCTTTATAGACAAACATCATCCCTTAGCGAAAAATGACATCATCACTCTAGAAGAGTTGACTGCCTTTCCGCGCCTATCTTATGAGCAAGGAACCCACAACTCCTTCTACTACTGGGAGGAAATTCTAGCGGATATTCCTGTACCCAAACGCATCATCGTGTCAGACCGGGCAACCTTGTTTAATTTATTGATTGGTTTGAATGGCTACACCATTTCTTCAGGGATTATCAATGATGATTTGAACAGCCCAGATATTATGGCGATTCCCCTTGAATCGGACGAGGTCATAGAGTTGGGTTACTTGACTGCCAACCAGCATCAATTGAGTAAAATTGCCGAAGAATACCTTATTTTACTTGAAGAGTCCATCCAACAATACGCCAAATAAGCCATTTTACCTAAGGTGCATATTTTAAAGTAAACATGTATAATTTCCATGAGAAGACTTTTCTTGAAGAAAGAAGGGAGTATTCAAAGTGAGAGCAAGTAAAACAACTGCGATTTTCCAACAAATAAAGGCAGACATTAATAGTGGTGTCTATAGTATTAATGAAAAATTAGTGGAAGCGGACCTAGCTGCCCAATATGAAACGAGTAGAAATACGATACGTAGCGTCTTATCCTTATTAGAGAAGGATGATTTAGTGATCATTGAACCGCATAAAGGCGCCAAAGTGATATCACTCACCTTAAAAGATATCATCAATTTTATGGATTTAAGAGCGGAAGTTGAGGCTTATATTTTCCGTATTGTCACGCCATCGATTGAGCCAACAGATATTCAAACCATGGAAAAGATATATGCATCTATGGGAGAAAAGATAGAAGATATCGATTTCCAAGAGTATTCAGCGCTAAATCATGCCTTCCATAATGTTGTTTATCAAAAATGTGAGAATACCGCCGCTACAGATTTGGTAAAAGACTTGTCTAGTAAATCATCGAAATATTATGCCAAGACAATTTTGATTCCAGGGCGTATAGAAGCAACTTTAAACGAGCATAAAAATATCTTAGAAGCTGTCAAAGTAAAAGACGGGGACTTGGCTGCAGAGCGAATCAAAGAACACATTCATGGTGTACGTGACACCTTAATTGAACATAATGCCTACTTAAATCAACAAAATTAACGATATACATGAGTGAGAGCGTTTGGGATCAAAATTGACCCAGACGCTCTTTATATTTTTTTAATAAATAAATAAATAATAGACAAATGAATTGAAACCGATTATAACAAATTCATTAGTTATATTGTTCATCAAAATTGTTCAACAATCTTAAAGATAGATTTTTCAGGTGAAAAGATTAAGAGAAATCTCGAAAATAATTTATACTATTTTCTACCATACACCTTTCATCAATGAAACAGGATGGGTTGTTGCAATTGATGGCGGGAAATTCCCATTAAATTGATTACATGATAGGTGCATATTAGCAAGGGCTTATGAGAAGAAGGCGTTATCGAATATGGCAACAATTGAAACATTCCAACGAACAGAATTAAAGAAAACCAATCCCTTATTTACCATGCTGCGGACGACAGTCGAAACAGCTTTTTATGGTAGTAATATGCATGAAATAGCGAATCTAAGCGAAGCTTATGAGTTGGCCAGAACATCTCCAGGTGTCATCGTGACCGACATGCCCGTTCAAGAAACAGCTCAATTAGGGCTACCTGAGGATGCGAAAGTCTTAGTGGAAAATGGTGGCAAAATCGTTGGTCGAACTGCCAAAGCCAGAAGATATGCTGGTGAAGACAAGGAAGAAGACGATAAAATCATGGGCCTTGTCCGTGATGTTATTTTTCAAAATAGAGTTAAAAAATACCACAAGGCCACTGCATATGTCGGCTTAGACGAAGCCTTTATGGTAAAGGCGCATATTGCTTTTCCAAAAGGCTACGAAAACAACCTATACTCTTGGCTTTTAAATTTTCAGTGGGCGAATGATAGCTACAATGACCGTTACACAAAGTCAAAACCATACAGCGAAGGGGATATCTATGTATACGCGGATCCAGACTGGCGTCATCCAGATTATCCAATGGGTTTAGCGTACTTTGAACCAGATCGTAATGTTGCCTGCATCTTGGGGATGCAATACTTTGGTGAATTTAAAAAAGGTACCTTGTCATTGGCTTGGGGGACAGCCCACCGTAATGGCTATGTATCTTGTCATGGTGGCTTGAAAGAGTTTCATTTAGAAGACCGCAAACGTGTCTTTGCCTTCTTCGGTTTATCTGGATCAGGTAAATCAACCTTAACGCATTCAAAACACCATAATAAATACAAAGTGAAAGTCTTGCATGATGATGACTTTATCATCGATTTGGCAGATGGGTCATCAATTGCCTTAGAGCCATCTTACTTCGATAAGACGCAAGACTATCCAGCTGATCATCCTGAACAAGCCTACTTCATGACCGTTCAAAACGTAGGTGTAACCAAAGACGTTGATAATAAGCTAGTATTGGTAACAGAAGATATTCGTAATGGTAACGGACGTACGGTTAAATCACGTTATGCCACACCAAATAGAGTGGATAAGTTGGATTCACCAATTGAGGCCGTGTACTGGATTATGAAGGATGATTCTTTACCACCATTAATTAAAATTGATAACGCTATCCTAGGCGCAACGTTCGGAGCTACCTTAGCAACGAAACGTTCATCTGCAGAAACAGCACGTCAGGGTGAAAAGAGAGATCAATTGGTTATTGAACCATATGCCAATCCGTTCCGTGTTTACCCGCTATTAGAAGACTTCAATGATTTCAAAAAATTATTGGATCGCGAGGGGATTGACTGCTACATTATTAATACTGGTGCCTTTTTAGATAAAGATATTACCAAGGACGTCACCTTAAGCGCCATTGAAAGTATTGTTGATAATACTGCAACATTCAAAGCCTTTGGAACAGGTACAGGTTTAACTTACTTAGAAGTGCCTGGATACGAACCACCAATGGATTCTGCAGCCTACAAATACTTAGTCAAAGTACGGATGCAAATGCGTAAGGATTACTTAGTCAACTTCAATAAAGAAAACCTTGAGTTCCCACTACCGGATGAAGCAATTGAGGCAGTGGATCAAATTCTAAACGCTATTCAATAAAAATTTGAACCTGGGCATGTAGCACCAGCAGCTTCATAAAAAGGCGTATGCAATTATTTTCCAATAATGCCATACGCCTTTTTTATTGGTATCACAAATTATATTATTAAAGTTTAAAAAAAGTGCATAATTTTACATGAATAGGATTGACTTTTTTAGAGTTTGAATGGTACAATGTTATACGGTATTGTTTGCCCCATGATAGGCCCCGGAAACCAATTATGAAATCGAACAATCAGACAAGATAAACGGAGGAAATAAAATGCGTACAACATATATGGCGAAAGCAAGCGAAGTTGAACGTAACTGGGTTGTCCTAGACGCAACAGATATTCCATTGGGACGTATCTCTACAGTTGTGGCAAGCATGTTACGTGGTAAAAATAAACCAACATTCACACCAAACGTAGATACAGGTGACAATGTCATCGTAATCAACGCTGAAAAAGTGAAATTAACTGGTAATAAAGCAACAGATAAAAAATACTACCGTCACTCTGGTTACCCAGGTGGAATCTACGAAACAACTGCAGGTAAATTACGTGATGAAAAACCAGCACGTTTAATTGAAAACTCAGTTCGCGGTATGTTACCAAAAAATTCTTTAGGTCGTACTCAATTTACACATTTACACGTGTATGCAGGTGCAGAACATCCACATGCAGCGCAACAACCTAAACAATTAGACATTAACGAATTAATCTAAGGAGGGAACAGCAATGGCACAAGCTCAATATTCAGCAACAGGTCGTCGTAAAAACTCTACTGCCCGTGTACGCTTAGTACCTGGTACTGGTAACATTGTTTTTAACGGTAAAACTATGGAAGAATACTTACCATACGAATCATTATTTGTAATCGTTAAACAACCTTTAGCAGTAACTCAAACAGAAGGTCAATACGACATCTTCATCAACGTTAACGGTGGTGGCTACGCAGGTCAATCAGGCGCAGCTCGTCACGGTATCTCACGTGCTTTATTAGAAGTTGATCCAGACTTCCGTAAACCATTAAAAGCAGCAGGTCTTTTAACACGTGACCCACGTATGAAAGAACGTAAAAAACCAGGTCTTAAAAAGGCGCGTAAAGCACCTCAATTCTCAAAACGTTAATCAAAATACTGTTATATCAACGATTCAACCATTTTTTTGGTGTCGTTTGGTGTTAATTGTTATGATAAATCGTTTAATAGACTTAAAGCATCAGCATCTTGCTGGTGCTTTTTTTCTGGCATTAATTCAAGATAATAGTTTTGAGTGGTTAGAATTGAATTATGACCAAGTCTTCTAGAGATATAATCAATACTGATATCTTTTGAAAATAGAAAAGATGCATGGGTATCTCTTAGACCATGGAAAGTAGTTTTTGTAATCTCTAACTGTTTTAGTAATTTTTGAAGTTGTTGAGATTGCCTGAAACTATTCCAATCAAAGATATATTCTGATTTACTTTTGGCTAATGTGATAAGAGCGTCATAAACGTCTTTATTAATAGAAATATCACGTTTTGAATGCTTTGTTTTCAATTGAGTATCATTATTAGTGGGACTGATAGAACGTCTAATGTAGATACCAGAATCAAATATGTCTTCTTTTCGTATGCCTAATAATTCACCTCTGCGTGCCCCGGTCTCTAAAGCTAACAACACAAGGACATTGAATTCATCTTCTTGATGATTAATACAGTATTGCCTTAATTTTTTAAACTCGGTGATAGAAAGTGCAATATTCTTTTTGGCTTGTTCTTGTCCCTTTGATTTCAGAAGTGATCCGAAGTCATTTGTAATTAAACCTCTTGCATAAGCATATTTAAGTGAACCTCTGATTTTGAGTACCAGTTCTCTAGTTGTTTTCTTGGAATGTGTTTCAGCGTAGTAATCTAATTTTTTTTGCATGACAATATCATCAAGGTGTTTTAGCTTAATACCTTCAAATAGTGTATCAATAACCGTGATAGTTCGCATGTAATTGATGAATGTAGCTTCACGGACATCATTCTTCTTAACTGTATTTACCCATGTACGATAAAATTCAGTGAATAGGGTATGTAAAGAACAGTTATAAAATGTAGGAAAATGACAATGTAAAATTGTTGGTTTTCCTACATTTTTTATATACTCTTCTTATCCCCTATAGAATTGGAGTGGAATAGGAATGAGAAGAGATATCAGAGAAGGAGTGAAAAAACATATGATTGATGGACATAAAGCC
>NZ_NEEY01000065.1 GCF_002252085.1 Aerococcus sp. 1KP-2016 | reverse complement strand
TATTCCACTCCAATTCTATAGGGGATAAGAAGAGTATATAAAAAATGTAGGAAAACCAACAATTTTACATTGTCATTTTCCTACATTTTATAACTGTTCTTTACATATTATAGAATGACGGCTCGTACTTTATAAATAATAAAATCTATCAAATATGGAAATATATGTATGCTATAAAAATAGAACATATTTTATAGCACCGCTATTTATTTTCAATAAAAACGCCCAAAATTAGAGAATGGCAGGTTCATTCTATAATCGCATTTTTCCCAACAAGCGTAGGAAAGTCATACCCCGATAATCCTCAAGGTGCTCGCGTAAGCGACCTACTTTGGGGATTATTTTGTTTATCAATGAAGTAGATAAGGTGCGTGCTTTACGCTAAATTGACCCGACTCACATCGCATAAAAAAGAGACCAGGTTCTATCCTGATCTCCTTTTCTATCAAATTAAACTTTTTCGCTAGTATATCGGGTTAAGAATGCTTTTGTACGTTCTTGTTTTGGCATATCGATAATTTCTTTTGCCGGTCCTTGTTCAACGATAACACCTTGGTCCATGAACACGATGTTTGTTGATACATCACGAGCAAAGGCCATTTCATGTGTAACAATAATCATAGTCAAACCTTCATCCGCAAGTTGCGTCATTGTTTCCAATACTTCGCCAACCATTTCAGGGTCTAGTGCAGATGTAGGTTCATCGAACAATAGTACTTCTGGATCCATTGAAAGTGCACGGGCAATCGCAACACGTTGTTGTTGTCCACCAGATAATTGATCTGGACGAGCATCACGATAAGGTGCCATGCCAACTTTTTCTAGGTTTTTTAAGGCAATTGCTTCTGCCTCTTCTTTACCACGACCTAATAATTTACGTTGACCAACAGTACAGTTTTCTAATGCCGTGAAATTTTTGAATAAATTAAATGATTGGAACACCATACCCACTTGGGTGCGGTATTTATTCACGTTGAATTTAGCATTTAGAATTGATTCTCCGTGATACAGAATGTCTCCACCTGTAGGGTCTTCAAGTAAATTTAAACAACGTAATAGGGTAGATTTACCCGATCCTGAAGAACCGATGATTGAGGTTACTTGACCAGGATGTACTTGAAAATCAATATCACGTAAAACTAAATTTTCGCCAAAGCGTTTTTCTAAATGTTGGACATTTAGAATTAAGTTATCTTGAGTTTGCATATGTTAACCTCCTATAGTTCTTCTTGGTTCGCTGATGTGGTGCTTGATTGGTAGATATGGTAATTCTTTTTACCAGTCATTTTATTTTCGATTAAGTTCAATACACGCGTTGTTGTAAAGGTTAAGACGAAGTAGATAATCGCTGTAATTAAGAATGTTTGGAAGGTTAGGTAGGTTGAACCTGCCGCAGATTTTGTTACGAAGAATAATTCGGTAACGGCAATAACATTCAATACAGAGGTATCTTTAATATTGATTACAAATTCATTTCCTAAAGCTGGTAAAATTGAACGAATGGCTTGAGGTAAGACAATTGTGGTCATTGTTTGATAGTGGTTCATACCAATTGCACGAGCAGCTTCACTTTGACCTTTATCAACAGATTTAATACCACCACGAATTACTTCGGCAAGGTATGCACCAGTATTAATAGAAACAATTAACAAGGCTGCTGTCATGGTTGACATTTGAACATTAAAGAATAAACGAGCACCATAGAAAATCATCATAGCTTGAACCATCATTGGTGTACCACGGAAAATTTCAATATATGCCGCAATAACAAAATCAAAAATTTTGTAGAAGATGTAACCAATTGGATGGTGGTCACGACGCACAATTAATGAACGGTAAATCGCAATTAATAAACCAATAATAAATCCTACGATAGTAGAAGTAAGGGCAATAAACATAGTTGTAATGGCACCTTGGATAAATTGAGAGCCATAAGTATTCCAGATACCAGCAACTTCTGCCCAGAATCCAGTACTTTCACCCCGAACATTTAAGTTTACCATGTCTTCCATTAATTGATCACGCGTTGCTGTTGGAATTGTAGCTAATGCATCATTAATCATTGGCGTTAATGGTGAATCTTTACGTGCGGCAACGGCAATATCAGATGTTACTTCACCTAAATCAAAGCCTTGGCCAGCAGCAAATTCTACATATGTTAAGGCTGGGTTAGCAGCAACGGCTGCCATAGCACCAGGTTTTTCAGAAACATAGGCATCGATGGTACCAGCTGTTAGGGCAGTAATCATTGTTGGAAATGAATCTAGTGCTGTTGCTTGATCTACATCTGGAATTTGAGAAATCAAATCATAATGGAAGGTATTCAATTGACCAGTAACTGTCGCTCCTGAGAAATCATTTAGCGCTGTTGCGTCAGCATATTCTCCATCTGCAGTGGTTACTAACACAATATCAGACGAATAATAAGAATCTGAGAAATCCATTTGTTCAAGTCGTTCAGGTGTAGGCGACATACCTGCAATAATGACATCAATCATTCCTGATTCTAGTGCAGGTGGAAGACCGTCCCACTCTAATTTGACAACTTCTAATTCTAAACCTAAAGTATCAGCTAAGCGTTTAGCGATTTGTACATCATAACCATTGGCAAATTCACCCTCAGAGTTTAAGATGGGTACTGCACCATCGGCATTTGTTGTTTGGGACCAGTTAAATGGGGCATAGTTGGCTTCCATACCAACACGTAAAACACCATCTTTATCTAGACCTTCTGTTAGTGCAGCTTCATCAATTTCAATGGATGAAGTAGTAGCACTCGCTTGGACTACTGATGATAAGGGACCAACAATGGCAAATAAAATAGTGAAAAGTGCAATAAGCAATGTTTGCCAACGTTTTTTGTTAAATAATTCTTTCATTTATTTTCCTCCTCTTTATATAGAAAAAAGCCTCTACAGCAATTAATTGCAATAGAGGCTCCCTTTATTTACCCACTTCACTAATGAAACAGTAACTTACAGGATAGCGCATCACTTGGTTAAGTGACAGTCATAAGTATATTTTACTTATGCCCAACATTCTAACTTGGGGTTAAAACATTTCGGCGAATTTTCCTTTCCATACCTTCATCACTCCCGCTCCGGTATGTACTGATAATTTTCGCACCTCTATCTCAATATTGTTTTCTATAATACACGACTTCTCATAAAAAGTCTTGTTTTTCTCATTAAGAATTTGATGAGAAAAAATCTAACATGGTTAATCAGGGTGGCGTTCAAAGCAAGGTCTAGTCATTTTCCGGGATAAATGGTAAAATATTTAAGATTATGAATTCAAAGAGGGCCAGTGTAAATCTGGTAACGAAAGAATTAGAAATTTGGAGTGACTAAAATGTCGAATAATGAAGAAAAGAATAGAGTAACAGCAAAATTAGGGATCCATAAATTTACCATTCGGAGCCATAAATCGAGCGAACATATTCAACAAGTTAGTCGAGATATCAATCAATATTTAAGTGACATTGAAAAGCATAACCCAGCAATGAGTTTAGAAGAGATGGCCTTGTTGGTGTCTTTAAATATTCAATCCGATAACTTAGATTTACATGCTCAAGTGGACGATATGGCCAAAGAAAATGCAGATTTATTAGTGAGAATTAAATCTTTAGAACATACTATGGGTACCCTAGTAAAAGAAATTGCTCAAATCGAAAAAGATAAGATTCAAAAAGAACAAGCAGAAAAATTAGCAAGTCAACAGGCCAATCAAGTGAAGCCAGTACCCGCACGCAAATCAACGGGGACAGCAAGTAAGAAAAAAGCAACAACGAATGTAAAAGAACCTATTGTAACGAAAGAAACAGTAGATGCAGTAAATGATTTGGAAAAATTACAACAACCGAGTTTGAAATCTGGTGTTCAAATCGCTTCAAATCAATTGGGACGCTTACGTCAGACACCAAGATCATAGATTATATTGGTATGAAACAAATGGAGGACTAGCATGTTAGGATTTTTGATTGTACTATTTTTTTTAATTAGCATTGCCGTGGGTGTATTTAAGGGAGCTATTCTCCAAGGTATTCATGTGATTGGCCTATTTATAGGCTACTTATTAGCAATTTTATTCTACGATAACCTAGTAAATTTCGTTAGTCTATGGGTACCGTATGTTGGTTTTGATATAGAAAATACATTTACATATTTCCCACAAACCATTCTTCAAAATATGGATGTTATCTATTTCAGATTATGTGCAATGTTGATTATTATCCTAGCAACTTGGATTATGACTGAAATTGTGGCATATCTATGCCGAAACTTGAAATTCGTCGCAATAGATATCCCAGCTAATGTATTTCTTGGTGGTATCTTCGGATTGATATCTGCATGGTTTTGGAGTTTCTTTATCCTTACCTTCCTTAGTGTATTAACTTTTCAAGGCGTACAAACAGCGTTAGCAAATTCACCGGTTGCTGATTTTATCATCCGCAATACACCGCTACTTTCACGTCAGGTATTTCATCTGTTGCTTCAAGGCATCGGAAATTTACCATTCTAATTTACCCCGATGGACGCTAAATAACGCATTATGCAAAACGACAGCTGGACTTTGTGCCAGCTATTTCCTTTTAAATAGAATGAAGGAGGATCCTCAGTGAATGAGAAAATTTATCAAACATTAGAGTTTGAAAAAATCCAACAACAATTAGCCAAAGAAACTAGAACTGAAATTGGGCGTTATCAAGCCCTACATTTAACACCTCTTACAAAGGCGGATCAAATCGAAGAGCAGTTACAAGCTGTCGATGATGTAAAATATTTATTTGAATTAGATAAACGGATTCCTGTTAGCCAACTGATTAATATTAAGCCTTATTTAAAACGCTTAGATATTGGGGCAGACTTAAATGGGAAAGAATTAGCTGCCGTTAGTCGCGTTTTACGCGCATCTGGAGAGGTGGCGGCATTTTTTAACAAATTAAATGAAGACAAAGTCGAATTAAAGCAACTATATCGCATAGCTGATGCATTAATAGATTTACGTGACTTAATGCGTAAAATGCAAAACGCCATAGCTGATGATGGAAGTGTTTATGATCAAGCGTCTGCCACTTTGCATGGTTTACGCCAAGGCATTAAACGTGAAGAGGCGGGTATTCGCGTTAAATTAGATCAAATTATCAGATCCAATAAGGCCTCATACTTAAGTGAAGCCATCATCACCATTCGGAATAATCGATTCGTTATTCCGGTTAAACATGAATACCGCAATGCCTTTGGCGGCGTAGTGCATGATCAATCATCAAGTGGCCAAACTTTATATATTGAACCGCAAACAGTGCTGGATGCTAACAATCATTTGCGCGCCTTACAAGGTGAAGAAGAGGAAGAAATTCGACGTATTTTCCAAGAATTGTCAGCTGATTTAGCCCCATATACATCAGAAATTGCTGAAAATAATCAACGACTTGGGGATTTAGATTTAATTCAAGCGAAATTTCAATTTGCTAGAGAAATTGGTGCCACAAGACCTATATTAGTAGAATCCAGTACGGAATTAGATTTGATTCAAGCAAAACACCCCTTACTAGATTCCAAAAAGGTTGTAGCTAACGATATTGCTTTCAGTGAAGCGTATAATATGATTTTGATTACTGGGCCTAACACAGGTGGTAAAACGATTACCTTAAAAACGGTTGGAATAATTCAATTGATGGCTCAAGCAGGGTTATATATCACTGCAAAAGCGGAGAGTAAGGTGGCCGTATTTGAAGAAATTTTTGCTGATATCGGAGATGAACAGTCAATTGAGCAGAATTTATCTACTTTCTCAGGTCATATGACGAATATTATTCGTATTATCGAAGCAGCGAATGATAAGTCACTCGTATTAATAGATGAATTGGGTTCAGGTACTGATCCACAGGAAGGTGCTGCAATTGCGATTGCTATTTTAAATCGGTTTGCATATTTAGACGCAACGGTAATGGCAACAACCCACTATCCTGAACTAAAAACATATGCATATGAACATCCTACAGCAATCAACGCATCTATGGAATTTGATGAAAAAACATTACAACCAACCTATCAATTATTAATTGGGGTACCAGGGAGATCTAATGCTTTTGATATTTCACAACGCTTAGGCTTGGCCCCTGAGATTGTGAACGAAGCTCGTTCTTATATTCAAGAAGAAAGTCAAAAATTGAACGACATGTTGCTTGATCTTGAGAATCAACGTCATGAATACGAAAACTTATCTGCTAAAGCTGCAAAAGATCTAGCCGATGCTGAGCATTTATTAAATGATTTAAAAACAGCTCAAGCGCGTATGGAAGCTGATAAAGAAACGTATATGAATCGTGCACGCAAAGAAGCGAATCAGCTTGTCGATGAAACAAAAGAAAAAGCGGATAAAATTCTTGCTGAAATCCGTGATTGGCAATTGAATCACCCAACAGTTGGTAATATTAAAGAACACGAAATGATAGAAAAGCAATCCGCTTTAGCCGGATTGAGCCAAGAAGAGCAACAATTGAAGAAGAATAAGGTTCTTCAAAAAGCCAAAAAGAATAAAGACCGTACAGCTGATTTTGAAGTTGGTGACGAAGTAAATGTGCTCACTTATGGTCAACGGGGAACCCTAGTTGAAAAACGTGAAAATGATTGGGTTGTTCAAATGGGCATGTTAAAAATGGAAATCGACGAGAAAGATTTATCTTTGGTGGATGCAAAACCAGATAAACAAAGTCGCAACCATAGAGCAGGTATTAAAGCGAGCAAAGCTAAAGGCGTGGGTACTAGCGTAGACCTTAGAGGAGAACGATACGAAGAAGCTATGATTCGATTAAGTAACTTCATAGATTCAGCCTTACTAGCCGGTCATGGGCAAGTAACCATTATTCATGGACATGGTACAGGAGCATTGAGAACGGGTGTGCAAAAATTCTTAAAAAAACATCCAAGTGTAGTATCTTTTGAATTTGCACCGTATAATATGGGTGGAAATGGTGCGACCATCGCAAAATTTAAAGGATAGGTTTCATCTGAGCCGTTTGCTTTTATCATGTAAGCAAATTAATGTTAAACTTGGTCAGACGATGATATAATAACCGTAAAGCGAAAATAGGAGGAAACAAATTATGGTACAAGCAATTACAGATGCAAACTTTAATACAGAAACAGACGAAGGTGTAGTGTTAGTTGATTTCTGGGCAACTTGGTGTGGTCCTTGTCGTATGCAATCACCAATCGTTGAAGCATTAGATGATGAAATGGGTGACCAAGTGAAATTTGCTAAAATGGATGTAGATGACAATCCAGAAACAGCACGCCAATTTGGCATCATGTCTATTCCAACACTAATGATCAAAAAGGATGGCAAAATCGTTGAACAATTAGTTGGTTATACACCAAAAGAAAACTTAGAAGAAATTTTAAACCGTTATATCTAAAAAATGAAAAGAGGCTGGGACAAAACTACTTTTGCGAAAAAAGTAGTCCCACTTTCGTTTATTTTTATAAAGATATAGAAAAATACACTCCCACTACTGAACAAAAAAGTTCATAGTTTTGGGAGTGTATTTTTTTGAGAGA
>NZ_NEEY01000064.1 GCF_002252085.1 Aerococcus sp. 1KP-2016 | reverse complement strand
CAGCCCCTTGTATGGCGCAAAATTTCTCATTTTTGAACCAAAACCTTCCGAGGTTTCCATTTTTTGGTTATTTAACGATGTATATATATAATCCTATCCAAGCCGGATAAAAAAGATATTTTTCTTTTATCAAATCTCATTTAAAATAAAAAGAAACTCAAATCCATATAAAATGAATTTGAGTTTCTTGCTTAAATAAAGCTATCCCCATTAAATGCCAAAGAGCCTCTATTTTTACAAAAAAAAAATCAGATATTTCTTTCCAATCCTTCGTTAGTTTTAGTGTTTTGTAGAATCTCTCAACACAAATTTGTGTGGTAGCGTTACATGATTTTCTACGTCTTCTTCTTTATGCATTAATTTTGTTAAAATACGCATTGAAACGGCACCAATGTCATATAATGGTGGCTCAATAGATGTTAATGATGGACGTACAATTTCAGTAAGCGCTGTATTGTTTGATGTAACAACTGCAAATTCTTCTGGAATCTTCACGCCATTATCAACCATATAATTCGTCACTTTCACAGCTAACTCATCACCAACGACAACTAAGGCGTCCGCTTTAGAGTTTTTAATGCGACTAGAAATTTCTTCACCGTTCTTGAAACGAGAATCGGCTGTTTCAAATAGTAAGTCTTGATCAACTGTTTTTCCTGCTTCCTCTAATGCTTTGACATAACCATTATAACGGTCTATATTGTTCGCAAAGTAAGGTTTAGAAGCTAAGAAACCAATATGTTGATATCCTTGTTCTAATAAGCCAGTAACAACTTCATAAAATGCTTGGGTATAGTCAATATTCACTGATGGAATTTCATTTTTCTCATCGTTTAAACCAGCTAACACAAACGGTGTGTTGGTGCGGTTAATTTCTTCACGTACTGAATCAGATAATTGATGACCCATGTAGATGACACCATCAACTTGTTTCGCCAAGATATTTGACAATACCTGTGATTCTTTCTTATTATCCGCATTATCTAAGATAATGTTATATTTATACATTGACGCAATATCGTCAATCCCTAAGGCTAAAGAGTTGAAAAAGTTATTCGTGATGTCTGGTAAAAGTACGCCAACTGTGGTTGTTTTCTTACTCGCTAATCCTCGTGCAACAGCATTTGGTCGGTAATCTAAGCGTTTAATAACTTCTAGAACTTTCGCACGTGTTGAAGGTTTTACATTTGTATTACCATTTACTACACGTGATACTGTAGCCATTGACACTTGAGCTTCACGCGCTACATCATAGATAGTGACAGTTTGTTTATCCATTGGTATGCTCCCTTTTTAATTTTTCGTAATTTTTGTTTTCATATTTACAATGCCAAATATAGCATTAAATACAAGTAGTTGCAAACGTTTTCTTCTATATCCTGTTTGCTTTCATACACATTTTCATATTCTAACAGTATTTGCAATAATAGACAAGTAGGTTTCATTATTTTTGTGAAAATATTGCATTACTTTCATTTTTATATACAAAAAGACCTATACATGCCCCCAAATAGGTTACATGTATAGGTCTAAAATAAATGTTTCAGTTTTCGAAAACTTATTTTTCTTTTACTTCTTGTACTTGTTCTTTAACCGCATCAACGTCTTCTTTGATGGGTTGACTATCTTCTTTTGCTACTTCAGTAACAACTTTTGCTTCTTCAGCACCAGCTTTTACTTCTTCTTTAGCAATTTCAGCAGCTGTCGTTGTGGTATCTTTTGCAGAAGTGTATGCGTTAGCGACTTCTTCGCGCGCTGTTTGGTATTGTTTACTTGCTTCTTGAGTCGCTTCATTTAATTGATTTTTTAAAGCTTCAGCAGATTCAGACAAGTTTACACGGATATCTTGCGCAGCTTCAGTAGCTGTTTGGTAACTGCGTTACCCTTTTCAGACATAATATCTGCATAATCTAAAGCTGTGTCACGGATGACATTTGCTTGTTGATTTAAATCATCACGTAACTCACGACCTGATTTAGGGGCAAATAATAATGCTGCTACAGCACCTGCAGTACCACCGATAATAGCGCCTAATAAGAATGATCCAGTATTTCTTGACATGTAGAATTCCCTCTTTCTAATTTAATTTAGTATGGTTTAGTTGTCGAATTTTCTTGTGCCTTACGCACTTGATGTTTTCTGTATAATGCTTTGGCAGATTTTCCTACCTTTTGTATACCAGAAACAGTTGGTTGACCTGTCACATTCGCCACCTTTACTGTTGTAGTAGCTTCTTCGCTTGCTTCAGGTGCTTCTGTCATCTTACCTTTAATATCATCCACTTTGGTTTGCGCCGTATTGGTAATATTTAATACAAGATTACGAGTTGAATCGTTCACATCTGAAACAGTTACACCAATATCTCCGATTGCTTTAAACAACGGATCAACTTGAGCCACTTTTCCATTTACATCATCCAATAATACATTGGATTTATTTAGTAAGCCTTGAACTTCAATAGAGAGTGCGTCAACATCCTTCGTCACTACCTTAACCGATTCATTCGCTTCATTTACAATCCCCGTAACTTCTTTCATGGTTTTTGTTAATTCACGCAAGAATAAGATAATATAGATGACTAATGCTGCAAATGCAATCGCTGCGATTAAGCCTGCAATTTGGCCTCCTGTCATGTACAAATCACTCCTTCTTTATTTCCAAATTATTAAAATTCAGAAATATAATATAACTATAAACGTATTTTACCATACCATGCAAAGGCTTTACAAAAATAATCACGTATATTTGTCACGAAAAAAACACATTTATCTTATACTATCATCTTTTGGGCACCTTACTTATAACTTTACAAGTGCAAATGTCTTAGTTACTATGAAAAGGAAAGCTACAAATGGAAAGGATGATTTATTTGAAACAATGGTGGCAAACATATGTGGAATCCATTGATTACGCAGGCATGATTTCAGATATCGTATCAGTATTGGTTGAATTAGTGGTGACCATCATCGTATTTTGGTTAATCAAGAAAATTGTTGACCGAATCGTTGATCTTTATTTTGAACGTGATGCAAAACGAATTGAAAATCGTGAAACAGGTTCCCTAAAAAGAAACAAAACGATTCATAAACTAGTTGAGAATGTGGTCCAATATACCTATTTCTTCTTATTAGGTTATTCCATACTCGCTATCATTGGGGTACCCGTTGCAACCCTGATTGCTGGGGCTGGGGTTGCTTCTTTAGCTTTAGGTCTTGGTGCTCAAGGATTTATTACAGATGTAGTGAATGGATTTTTTATTCTTTTAGAACATCAATTTGGCGTTGGCGATTACGTCACAATTGCTGGGTTATCAGGAACAATCATTTCTACTGGGATTCGTACGACAGTTCTAAGTGGTGATGATGGGTCTCGGCATTATATTCCCAACCGAAATATCACTAATGTCACGAACTCATCGAATACAACCAAACATGTATATATCGACTTATACGTTGATCCAAATACGGACTGAAACATATCGAACAATTAATTCAACACAGTTTGGAGGCAACTATCTCAGATGATCGCGTTATGGGTCAGCCAAATATCTGGGGCTATCAACGTGATAGTTTTGGTCGCTTATTCTTCCGTGTTGTGTTAAATACCAATGATGCCGATAAAATGCCTGTTCGCTCTTACTATTACGAAAAATTAACACGAACCCTTGTCGAAAATGGCGTAACCCTTCCTGTTTATGATTCCCGTAGACCAGGTTAAAGGCAGTAAAATAACCCTATTTAAAAAGAGGCTGGGACAAAAGGCCACTAAGAAGGCGTACACAATTCTTAATAAGAGTTGTATACGCCTTTTACTTTGAAAAAATTCTTATACATTTTGATTGAAATATATCAGGGGAACAGGTTAAAGGACTGAAAGGGTAGTTCCTTAGCCGTGAAAGAGGATGAAATCGAGGCCTTGGCTCGACTTCAAATTGAAAGACCTTGGCTTTCAATGGTCCCACGGCTCACAAAGAAGGTACACTGTAAGGACGAAAAATCTATGATTTAAATTTTTTGTCCCAGCCTCTTTTACTTTACACATTTTTAGTTAGCTTAGCCGATTTCATCGATTACTTCCCATTGTTTGTTATAGAAAGTGACTTCTTTTTTGCCACCTTCCCAATCTAAGATAGCAAATGATGGATATGGATATTTACCACGAGGTTGACTGATGGAACCTGGGTTAATCACCTTTACCCCATCAATATCTCGATCATCCATCACATGTGTGTGGCCATACATCACGATATCCGCATCATTTGCTTTCGCTAAATCAACTAAATTATCAAGGCTACGATTCACATTGTTTAAGTGACCATGTGTGACCACAATTTTACCCTCAGGCGTACTCAATGAAATGGCATCCTTGAAATGACCGTAATCCATATTCCCTTGAACTGTATGGAAAATCCCCCATACATTGTCATCTTCAGCTAATTCAGAATCCCCACAATGAATAAATACATCAATATCGTCATCTGATTGGACAACTAAATCTAACAGTGCTTCATGATCACCATGATTATCACTAGTGATTAATATCTTCATGTAAAATCAACTCCCCATTTTCTAAATCTTTTGCTAATAAACGAAGCGCATTCCCACGGTGGCTCAAGCTATCTTTTTGTTCAGCTGACATTTGTGCGGTAGTCTTGTCCTTACTTGGCACATAAAAAATAGCGTCATAACCAAAACCATTTTCACCACGTTCTTCGCGTGTGATAAACCCGTCAAGTGTACCATGGTAAGATTTTAATACATGACCTTCGGCGTCAGCGACGACTAAGTATGTATGGAAACGGGCGGTTCTTTGCTCGTCCGTTACGTCACTTAAGGCATCTAATAATTTTTTGCGGTTATTAGCATCGCTCTTTTCTGGTCCAGCATATCGTGCTGAATAAACACCTGGAGCGCCATCTAAGGCATCTACTGACAGTCCTGAATCATCTGCAATGACTGGAATGTGTAAGTCTTTGGCTGCCGTTGTTGCCTTTATTGTTGCATTTTCGATGAATGTTTCGCCAGTTTCAGGTATTTCCGGATAGTTTGGGAAATCTAATAATGTTTTTACATCGATATTATATTTCGCAAATAAACTTTTAAATTCTTTGGCTTTGCCTGGATTAGCGGTTGCTATCATAATTTCTTTCATTATTTACTCCTTTTCATACGTGCTTGAATGGCTTCTAATTCGCTTATGGTAACCCTTTGAACGACAAGATCACTTTCCAACCAATCATCTGCAATTTCTTTAAATAATTGCGGTGATCCAGTCGTATAATAGTCGCGCGTGATTGGCGATTCATCATCAGACAATTTTGCAATATCATTATAATCCAATAAAATCGATACGTCTGAAATCGTTTCTTGTCCAGAATCAATCAAAGTAACATGGCTACCTAAAGTTTTTTGAATCAAGTCACGTAATAGCGGGTAATGTGTACACCCTAAAACGACTGTATCTAACCCTTTATTTTTCAAAGGCACTAAGGACTCGGCTACCACTTTTTTGGCTAGAGGTGTATTGTATTGCTGGCTTTCTACTAGTGGAACGAACGGTGGACAAGCTAGTGACGTGATGGTCAGGGCTTTATTCTTTTGACGTAAAGTCTTCGCATACATACCACTTTTAATTGTTCCTTCAGTTCCTAAGACACCAATTTTTCCATTTTCTGTGTATTTGTTGGCTGCACGTGCACCTGGTTGGATGACACCAATTACAGGTATATCTACGCGCGCTTTAATTTCGTCTAAACATACGGCAGTTGCTGTATTACACGCAATGACTAATAGTTTAATATCTTTTGTGAGAAGAAAATCCACCATTTGATTGGTAAATTCCGAAATCTCTTCAACACTTCGTGGTCCGTACGGGCACCGAGCGTTGTCACCAATATATATGATTGATTCGTTAGGCAATTGGCGCATGGCTTCTTTGACGACTGTCAACCCACCAACTCCTGAATCTAAGAATCCAATTGGTCTATTCATTTTACCCTCCCATTCAATTATTCAAAGAAAATGCAAACTGAATAATTTATGTTCTATGGTACAATTATAGCAGAATAATGGGATTCACTTCAGGATTTCGCATTTATTAAAAGTATTTTAACAATCTGCAGCTTGAGGCAAATCGCGTTAATGAATCTAATCTTTTTGATTGAAATGGAGGATTTTCTGAATGAAAATTGCATTAATTGCTCATGATTCAAAGAAAGACATGATGGTGACTTTCGCACTAGCCTACCAAACTATATTAGCCGACCATGAACTATTTGCAACTGGTACCACAGGCCAAAGAATCATTGATGCTACAGGATTAAATGTACATCGATTCAAATCTGGTCCACTAGGTGGCGACCAACAAATTGGTGCAGCAGTCTCTGAAAATGCCATGGATTTAGTTATTTTTATGCGGGATCCTTTAGCAGCAATGCCACATGAACCTGACGTGAATGCCCTCATCCGTCTCTGTGATGTATATAATATTCCTCTTGCTACAAATATTGGTACCGCTGAGGTATTAATTCGCGGATTAGATGCTGGTTATTTAGATTGGCGTGCCCAATATGAGGAAGGTCGAATGAACCGAGATATATTAGAAAATATCGAAAATGGTAATGCTGGTCGCAAATTAATTGAATAATCACCAACTTCTATTCGTTTAATTTATAAACAAAGACAAATTTACTTTTATGATCACTTATGAATTGAATCACGTTACTATTTTATGGATAATAATTGTGCAAGATGAATTTTGATAAGGGAGTGTTGAGAAATGGCCCACCATTATTTTGAAGATAAAGAAGCTTTTACGCTTGTTGGTGTTACAACGGAACTAGTTGCTGATTATACTGATTTTGACGAAATTAATAAACAAAAAAATGCCTTCTGGCAAAAGTAACAGAGGATGGCACAATTGAAAACTTAATCGACCAATCAATTGATGGTCACTTATTCGTAGTGAACGAAGCCGTTGATAATAAAATGATGCATTCTGTTGGGGTTCAATCAGACCATGAAATAGACGGAACTGTTCAAATTACTCGTTTCCCTGCAGGTAAATATTTCATAATAGAAGATAAAGCTGATGACCGCCAAACTTTAAATGACTTACTAACCTATGCGGCCTTTGGGCAAGTATTAAACGAAATTACTGACTACGCTTATGAGGTGGTCCAAATGCAGTTGTACACATGGAAATCAAGGCAGGCCAGTATCTAGGTCAAATGTGGTTACCAGTTGTAGCAAACTAGCAAATATAAAAGGGTCTCCGGCTCTTGTTGTGGATGAGAAAACATTCACGCCTTTTTTTTGAAAATACAAAAAGACATATGAATTGGTTCCCTTTTGTCGCAGCTAACCGCTTTGGTTGGCATGTTTTTGCGAGATTGTTTATATCCGGTTTAAAATAGATGAAAAATGGAAACCAGAACTGCTTTTGAGTATATTTATGAAAAAAAATGAAACGCAAAACACCGTGAACATTCCTTTTCTAAAAATAATGAAAGTTCAGCCTCTTGTGTGACGCAAAATTTCTCATTTTTGAAACCAAAACCTTCCGAGGTTTCCACTTTTTAGTTATTTAACGATGTATATATACAATCCTAAAAAAGCCAGACAAAAAACATATTTTTTCTTTTATCAAATCCAAATAAAATAAAAAGAAACTCAAATCCATATAAAATGAATTCCAGTTTCTTGCT
>NZ_NEEY01000063.1 GCF_002252085.1 Aerococcus sp. 1KP-2016 | reverse complement strand
CAAAAGTTAGATTTTTGGTCTAACTTTTGGGGGCCTCTACACTAGCTACTTTGGGTTTTTTGTGCATCATATGAAATCTTTAGGACAAATCTATTCTAAGTTGATCTCCATTCGTATCACATAAAAAAGAGACCAGGTTTTATCCTGATCTCTAGCATAATGAAAATTTACTTTATTCGGTTACTTCGTATGTTGCGGCGCGGTAGTATTGAGATACGCCATTTGGTTGATTGATAACATTTTCTAAGTTTGGATCGATTAGGCTAGCATAGGCACCTTGATAAATTGGTACAACGGGGGCTGCTTCTTGAACCAAATATTTTTCTGCTGCTAGGAAGTCTTCCCAACGTGCTGCCGGATCAAGGGCATCAGTTGTTTTCGCAGCTTCTATATAGCCATCATAAGTAGCATCTGAGAAATCACCTGAAGATAATGGTGAATCAGTTACAAAGTAGTCAAGGAAGGCTGTTGGGTCAGCGTATGATGGTGTATATGTACCGTATACGATATCAAAATCTTTGGTTGCAGTGATTGCTTGTCGCGATTTTAATGGTACATTACGAACAGTAATCGTCAAACCAGGCAAGTTCTTTTGTAATTCGGCTTGCAAGAATTCTGACGTAGCTTTTGAGGTGTCGGTATCAGATGTTAGTAATTCTAGCTCTAAGGAATCTGTACCCAACTCTTCTAAGGCCAATGCCCATTCTTCTTGAGCAGCTTCTACATCGAATGTAGTGAGCGTGCCGTTTTCATCACGGAAATCTTCGCCTGTTTCAGGGTTTGCAGCGAAAGAATCAGGAATCCATCCACCAGCAGGTATTGAACCATCTGCTAAAATAGCATCCACGAAAGCTTGACGGTCAAAAGCTTGACTGATGGCACGGTGTAAATGCGTATTATTGGTTGGTGTACGCGTAGTATTGAATTCTAGTGAACCAATCATACCCTTTGGTTCAATGTGAAGCGTATCTGAATTTGCGTATTGTTGCACGTATGGCGTAGTAATTTCAGTATATTGTAGATCGCCACCTTCGAATAAGTTCACGTTTGTTGAGTTTTCTTTCGACATTACCCATTTAATTTGGTCAATATCAACATTCTCAGCATCCCAATATTCTTCATTTTTACTAGTGGTCCATTCAATTTCAGTTGCATTCCAGTCTGTTACAGCGTAAGGGCCGTTATAGACTGTATTTTCCGCAGAGGTACCATAGTCATTGCCCAATTCAGTTGCAACAGAATAGTTTTCAGGTAGATAGTAAGGTGCAGCTAGTAAATCGGTAAAATAAGGTGTTGCTTGTTCTAGGGTGATTTCTAGTGTTTTATCATCTATAGCTTTCACACCAAGCGTTTCCACGTCACCTTCACCGTTCGCGATACTTTGCGCATTCTTAATCATGTAGAACTTATTGGCATTACCACCTAAAGTGTCAGGATTGACCGTCTTCTTAAAGGTATAAACGAAGTCTTCAGCCGTTACAGGGTCGCCGTTAGACCAATTAGCATCTTCGCGAATTTTGAATGTGTATACCAATCCATCTTCAGAAACAGTAGGCTCTTCAGCAGCTACACCTAATTCATTTGAGCCGTTATCGGCTGGACGATACAAACCTTCCATTACATTAGCAATTGTCGTTTGGCTAGGTGTATCAGTGGAAGACACACTGTCTAGTGAGGCAAGTTCACCATTGACCGTAACTTGAATGTTTTTGGCAACATCATCACTTGCTGATTGGTTCGCATCTCCAGTGCTCGTATTGGCACAAGCGGCGATCAAAAGGCTGGCTGCGGTTAATGATAGTAATCTCAATCTTTTCTTCATAAAACTACCTCTTCTCTAAAAATTCTAATTATATTCACATTATATATCATTTTTCAAAAAATGTATGTTAATTTGCATAGGTATTGAAACAAAAAACGATAACGCGTGATTGCTTTGCGTTATCGTTTCGTTACTGTGTTTATTTGCGTTTCATTTTACGTTTGTCCATTTGTTCTTCCAATTTCAAGCGATTGGTTGTTGATTTGATGAATAAGTTTTTTAGTGTATCGCTATCTTCCTCACGAATGGCTGTTTTCACCATATCTAATTGATTTTCAAAATCTTTGATAGATTGGAGTAAGTATTTTTTGTTATCGATGAATAATTCGCTCCATAAGTCTTCATTGATTTTCGCAATTCGCGTTAATTCAGGGTAAGAGTCACCGGTAAATTTACCAGTTTCACGCTTTTCGTGATCTGAATTCATTAATGAAATAGCAATAGCATGGGGTAATTGTGATGTAAATGAAATCATTTGATCATGGAAGGCAGCTGAAACGCGATTGATTTTACCAAAGCCAAGTTTATTTGCTAAGTCTTCAATAAAGACTAAACTATCTTCATTATTGACATCGGTGGGAATTAATAGGAAATTGGCACCTTGGAAAACGGACCCTTGTGCATAGGCAATCCCACGATTTTCCCGTCCCGCCATAGGATGCGTGTAGACGACTTCTATATTGTCTGGCACGACATCGGCCATATCCGCAATGAATTTTTCTTTAATACCGGTTGTATCCATTAAAATGGCGCCAGTTTTAAAGTAGTCGTGATTCGCTTCAGTAAAACGAACTGCCGTTTTAGGGTAGAGGGCCATGATGGTTAAATCAGTTTCAGGTAGAATATCCTTACCATCTAAATAGCCAGCTTTGATAATGCCCATTTCTACAGCGGTATCTAGGGTTTCTTGGTCATTGTCTATGCCATATACGTTCTCATAACCTGCAGTCTTTAAAGCCTCTGCAAACGAACCACCTATTACACCTAAACCTACTATAGAAATTTTCATCATGATACTCCTAACTGTTCTCTCATATTTTATGTTTAATGATACCATTTAATAGGCATCAATTATAGTAAAGCTGGGGAAAATATCAGAAATTTCCCCAAAAAAAGAAGCTAGTCTCAAAGACTAACTTCTATCTATATTACATGTCTATTTTTTGATGGCTTTAAAATCTTTCTTAGCTAGGAAGTATGAACCAGCCCAGAAAACAATAATTAAAGCTGAAATAACAGCGAAGACATACCATGCTGCACTGTATGAGCTTGCTTCTGCGATTGATGCAGCAATTAATGAACCAAACATCATACCTAAGAATAAGAATTGGTTCACAAGACCATAAACTTGGGCATAAGATTTAGCAGGATAAATTGCTGAAACAATTAGTGGAGGTAATACTGTACCGATAGAGTTTCCAAGACCGAATAAAATGGCTAATAGAATAGCGAAACCATAAGATGTCGTTGTAGCAGCTAAGAAGTAAGCAAGTACTAGTAGGACTGAGGTCCAGATAGTTGAAACGACAACACCGAATTTATCAGAAATAGAGCCTAATAGTAATTTACCAATAATACCCACGGCTGAATAAATTGAGATGATTAACGCGCCCTTAGAAGCGCCATGAAACTCTTGCATGAAGGGTGGGAATTGACCCAAACCACCATTGTTTGAAAGCCCAACAAACACTGCACCAATTAATAAGAAAATAAAGAAGGGTTTTGTAAATGATTCTTTTAATGTAAATGGTACACGATAATTTTGCGTATTTGTTGCGCCGTTAGCTTGGTTTGTATCTTGGGCACCTAAGGCTTGTAAGCCATATCTTCAGGCTTTTCAACAAAGATAAAGTGACCAACTAGTAAAGTGATGGCAAGCATAATGGCACCGTATGTCATATAACTACCACGCCAACCGATGCTATTAATTAAACTTGTGACAACAGGACTCCAGATAATCCCACCAATACCTACACCTGAAAGGGCAATAGATAAAGCTAAACCACGTTTTTCAACAAACCAATTAGAAATTAATATAGACATAGCCATAGTTGATGTTGATAAGAAACCAAAACCAACAATGAAAGATAATAGGTAGAATAACCAAGCGTTATTTACTAACCCGAAAGCAATATATGATAGACCGTAAATTAAGGAAGCAATCATAAATACTTTTTTGAAATTCTTAGCTAATAGACCAGAAATCCAAGAACCAAAAAATACAGATACACCTAAAATTAGGGTATTAGAAATTGAGAATTGTGCATTTGATATATTCAAAGCCTCAGTAACTGAAGATTGATAGATGTTTGCGATGGCTACGCCTGCAGGTCCAGTAACAGCTAAGACCAATACCGCACCAAGGACGATGCGCCAACCGTAGAACGATTCTTTACTTTTCATATTGTTCCTCCTATAATGCATTTTTTAGCAATAATCCGTTGTGGTCATATCTGTAAATAACAAAAAACGAATGTCAAAATACAGAATTTGATCCGCGAGAAAATATAAAGCACTATTATTATAAGGAGTTTTTAAAATTATTTCAAGATAGAAATAAATTAAATACATAAAAAGCGTTTTCAAAAATAGATTGCAATTTTTGTTAAAAATATATAATTTGGTCCGTATCCTTAGCTGCTTTTTAAACAAGGCGCTTCTTTTACCAAAATTTTAGTGGAATGTTACATTTTTCTCGTAAGTTACTATGCTACAATATGAATAAGAACAAGATTATGATGCATAGGCGAATCGTTAACATTGCCAACATGATGGATGATAGATAAGGAGTGGAATAATGGCTATTTTAGTTACAGGTGGGGCCGGTTATATCGGATCACATACAACAATTGAATTAATTCAAGCTGGTTACGATGTCGTAATCGTTGATGACTATTCAAACAGTAAACCAGTCGTTTTAGATCGAATTGAAGAAATTTCAGGCGTGCGTCCACGTTTCTATGAAGCAAACGTATTAGACAAAGAAGCACTAACAAAAATTTTCCAAAAAGAAGCAATCGAAGCAGTAATTCATTTCGCAGCCTTCAAAGCAGTCGGTGAATCAGTCGCAAAACCGTTGAAATACTATCACAATAATTTAGGCGGCTTACTAGCAGTACTAGAAGTGATGAAAGAATTTAACGTAAAAAACATTGTCTTCTCATCTAGTGCAACAGTTTACGGTATGGATAACGTCTCACCACTAACTGAAAACTTACCTACTAGCGCGACCAACCCCTACGGCTACACTAAAGTGATGAATGAACAAATCTTGCGCGACTTGAGTGTTGCAGATGATACATGGTCAATTATGATCTTGCGTTACTTCAATCCAATTGGGGCGCATGCATCTGGCTTAATTGGTGAAGATCCAACAGATATTCCAAATAACTTGATGCCATACATCACACAAGTGGCCATTGGTAAACGTGATCACCTATCTGTGTTTGGTAGCGACTACCCAACACATGACGGTACCGGTGTACGTGATTATATCCACGTCGTTGATCTTGCTAAAGGACATGTAGCTGCCATTGATCACGCAGTGAAAAACCAAGGCGTTGAAACAGTCAACTTGGGTACCGGCATTGGTTACTCAGTACTAGACTTAGTAAACACATTCGTTGAACAAAATGACGTAGAAGTACCATATGAATTAGTTGATCGTCGTCCTGGTGATGTAGCTGCTAACTACGCAGATGCGTCATATGCGAAAGAATTGTTAAACTGGACTGCAGAAAAAGATTTAGCGGATATGTGCCGTGACTCTTGGAACTGGCAATCGAAAAATCCGAATGGTTACGCTGAAGCTTAGGCATCAGGTAAAAACAATTGAATAGTAAAATAGCATATTTGGACCTGTACAATTTTTGTACGGGTCTTTTTATTTGCGTATAACCGCTGTACTGAGCACCTGTGAAAATTCTGTAATGAAATTGAAATCTAGGGGTAATATATAAGTCAAGGGTTATTCGAAAGTTGTGCTATAATGTGTCATGAATAGTATGTATTGGTGGGGATTTTTGTAGGAAACCGCGCTAATCAAGGCCATTCTTACACATCAGGTATTGAACTTTGTCATGCAATGTACTTGCATGTCTTGTTTCGGTGCACAATTTATTTTTACAAGGTGGGAAAAAGATATGCCAGCATGGCTTAGTAAGTTTATAGAGAAGTGGCAATCGCAGTCCCAAGCAACACAGTGGACAATCATTGGTATTCTCTCAATTGCATTATTATTAATTGTCATTCCGTGGCGTGCTTCTGCGGATGAAAACAATCCATTAGGAATTGAGCTTCATCAAACGCTTTAAGTGGATCTAATCAATACTCAGCGGCACCGCTAAGTATTTCAGAAGGCGCACAAGGGGTGAGTCTTGGGAATACGAGTAGCTCATCATCGGCAGCGGTCAATTTAGATGAATCAGTGAGCATTACAAAAGATGCTGCATATTCAGAAGACTTAGCTGCATTAACACAAGAATATGAATCGTTCTCCTCTGAATTAGCAGTATCGAGAAGTAATGATCCGAGTTATGTTGCACCGAGTGTGAGTGGCGGATCGTCTTCATCAACATCTACTTCTACGTCAGCTAGTGCGAGTTCAAGTACAGCGACTAGCTCGACTAGTGTAACGGAAGAATCATCAAGTGTTTCTACAGGTGCTAGTACTTATACAGTGCAATCAGGTGATAATGCTTATCGTATCGCAGTAAATAATGGGTTAACACTTGAAGAATTTTTATCATTAAATGGTAAAACAGAGGCAGTTGTAACACCGGGAGAGGTTGTTCGTGTCCAATAAGTAAATTTTGTGTAAAGATTATATACATTAAATTTAAATTTCTAGTTTTTTTACTAGCTTTTATATGAAAATAGTTGTATTATAATAAAGTTGAATTTTCAATCAATCAGATTTATAACTGATATCAAATATTTGTAGTATAATAATAAGAAAGTAAGGAGGGCGGATCATGGAAGTACTAAAAATTGCAAACTCACAGCCTAGAGAAGTCGCACGTCAAAAAGCAACACAAAATGCCGCAGAAATCTTATTAGAAATTAGAAGCAAACGAGGTATCTCTCAAGCACGTCTTGCTGAAATTTCTGGACGCAAACAAAGCTATATCTCACGCGTTGAATCAAGACAACAAAATATCTCATTGGCAACATTACAAGAAATCGTTGATGCTGTTGGTGGTAACTTAATCGTTAAAGTAGAATTATAATTTTTAAATTGTTGATTAATTGAATAAACACTAAAAAAGTCGTACTCGTTTGTGGCCTGAAGTTCCACAAACGAATGCGACTATTTTGTTATATAAACGCCAAAAAGCAGGTGCAAACCAAGTCTGGGCATATAATAAAAGGTTGGGACCCTTTGATCCCAACCCCAAGTTAATGTATAAACGACATTTAGCCTGCGACTGCTTCGGTTGTGTAAATTTCTTGAACTTGACGGTTTACATAACGACCAGAAACCGGTGTTACAAAGATTTTGTAGCCATCTTCATTGATGAAAGCATCTGCAGCGACTAATGCATTTAGCGCTTGTTCAACCGTAGCTGCATCTAAATTTGCTTTTGGATTTTTAATCGTAATCGTACGACTTTTATTATCAGCAGTTTTACATTTTAATTCGAACACATTCGTTTCTTCAAACATGAATATTCCTCCTATAAATTAAGACGAGAGTGACCAAGGTGCAGCGACTTAAGCAGTAATCGCGTAACGTTCAACCGCTACAGCATCCGTAAACGGATCTTCCACTAAATTTGAAACAGCGACAGCTAAATTATTTAATAAGACGGTATCCGCGTCCGCAACTAAGCCATTTAAAGTAATGCGCGTTTCCTTATTTGTGACAGCATTCGTGTATGTTAATTCAAGTTTTGCAGATTCAAAATTTTTCATGATCTTGCCCCCTAATTTTTTCTCGTAAGCATCCGGATGACTTACATAAATAAGAACGAAATGGCGACCAAAAATGACAAGTAACAGCTGTAAAATAATAGGCAAAAATATACTGTGCTATATAAGTTGAGGTAAAGTTTTACTCCCTCTTGTTTTTCTGATATGATTCAGGCAAAAACATGAAGGGATGAGCCAGATGGAACTGCGAGACCAACTGACAGAACTGAGGCGCGCGATGAAAGAG
>NZ_NEEY01000062.1 GCF_002252085.1 Aerococcus sp. 1KP-2016 | reverse complement strand
CTTTTTACTCAAAATGCCCACTCCCTTCTGTATAACGCAAATAAAGTATACCGAAAAATTGCATAAAAATAACCCGAAAACTAACAACACTCTTTTTTTGAGTGTTCAGTTTTCGGGTAGAGATTCACTGTAGATTGCCTCGCTGTTTTTATTCTTCTATATCAACTGTCAGCCCAGACTTAAATTCTACAGTGAACTTGCCCTCGTGGATAGTGACCTTTTCAATCAGCCTCCTTACCAGCGCCTCATCGTATTCGGTAATGGAGGTGGGCTGCTGATTAAGGAAGGCGCTCATCTCCGCGATCCGCTTCTTGATTTCATCCTTGCTAGCACTGTTCACCTGGACTTTTTGCTTCTCCTCTCTCAAGGTATAAATTTCATCCGCAACATCCTCGTAATCGGATTTGGTGCTGGCCAGTTTAAGAAGTTCTACCTGAAGTTCTTCTAACCGCTTCTCGATATCGGCTAGAGCTTGATTGTTATCCTGGCTTATCACTGTAGCAATGTTGTTATCTAGAATGGATAGGAAGGAGTCCTTCTTGCCTAAGGCTTCATTAATGGCTTTTATAAGAATCTGCTCAATGCCACCCTCATGAACAGTCCGAGCGTCGCAGAACAGCCCAGTGTTTTCAAGTCGACTGACGCAGCGCCAAACGATGGACTTCTTGCCGCGATTGTTCCAGTGGACTCTTCGGAAAACTTCGCCGCAGGTGCCGCAAATAATCATTTGTGAGAAGCAGTGGTTGCTGCTGTAGGTTCTCTTTTTACCACTTGGACTGGTGTGGACAATGCGCCTTCTAATCAGTTCCTCCTGGACCTGCATGAAAATTTCACGTGGGATGATGGCCTCATGGCTATTTTCCACGTAGTGCTGGGGGACAAGGCCGTTGTTCTTGACTCGTTTCTTTGTAAGAAAGTCAACGGTGTAGGTCTTCTGAAGAAGTGCATCTCCGATGTATTTTTTATTCCGGAGAATTTGACAGATGCAACTGATGAAGAGATACAAGGTTGGGCAACGAAATTAAATACACGTCCCAAAAAATGTTTGAATTGGAAAACACCTTATGAAATCTTTTATAAAACTGTGTTACACTTAATTTGACAATTTAAGGAAAGAAAATTGGTATGCCTTTAATGATAACTATGGAACCAGTGAGGAGAAACGTTATCTAAGATATTTCAAAGCAGAAATCGCCCCAAAACTTGAGGCGAAAGATTTAGAATTTTTTGTGGTGCGGAATGAGCGCGTACCAGATTTAGCGATTTACAGCTTTACTGATGGAGAGCGTTTTGAACCTGATTTCTTATTGTTTATTCGTAAGCATAAGAACCAGAGCTTTATCTCAAATCAAGTGTATGTTGAACCTAAGGGGTCGCATCTTCTATTGAAAGAAACTTGGAAAGAAAACTTTTTGTCGCAAATCAATGATCTCGCAGAGGCTGATGATAGTTACGCTTTTGGCAATGAATATAGAATTATTGGGATGCCATTTTTTAATGAAGAAGAACGCATGGGCGACTTTACAAAAGCAATGAATGAATTTGTGGCAAACATTTAATCTTGTTTTTTAGAGATACAACAATTATTGGGGAGGGATGACAAGATGGACAATGCATATCAATGGGTGGACTTTTATGAGGCATTAGCAAATAGACTACTTGAATATAACGATAAGCGAGGAGAGCTTTTCGATTTAATGAAGAAGGTTGCATCAGAACAGCCGTTGATGAAATATCTTCATTTTGAGAGAGAAGATTGGTGGGAACCTAGACAGTATCAAATTGATCCTTTTTCTGTGATGGGAGTGATGAATCGAGGTACGACTGATGTTAACCGAACGGTATTAGCTAAGGTTCTTGCAAAAACATTTGACGTTATGGTTCCAGCACCAACTGAGTTTAAGGGAATACCTATTCTTGATAATAGGAAGTCCTTCTTTGCCGGAGTTGATGAAATATGGGATTTATTTAATCATGCGATGAAATCTGCTGAAACTAATCAGTTTTCACCAGAATTTAAAGCCGCTTTTGAAAAAGCCATTGCAGTTAGTGGCAATGGTTTAGCTTATATCACAACAGGTCTATTTTGGATTAGACCCAATCTTTTTATGCCTCTTGATAAAAATTCGAAGTCTTATGTAGCATCACAATATGGTATCACTGTGCCCGGATTCGTTTGTAGCGGAGATGAATATGTAAAGTTCCTATCTGATTTGAGAAGAGAAATTGACTTGCAATCTCCTGGAGTCTCTTTTCAAGAAGTATCGCATACTGCTTGGGATGAACGAAGCACTAATCCTCAACCTGATCCTGGTCCGGAACCGCCTGATAAACAAAGTACAGACCATGGAAAAACGATCCATAACAACGCAGCTAAAAATTTAATTCTATATGGAACGCCTGGAACTGGGAAAACGTATAGTTCCATTCAACATGCTGTTGCCATCGTAGAAGAGAAATTAATATCTGAGATTAGAAATGAGGACTATGCTGCGGTGTTTAGCCGCTACTTAAAATACAAAGATGACGGATTAATTGCCTTTACCACATTTCATCAATCTTTTAGCTACGAAGAATTTATTGAAGGGATACGTCCAGTAGTTTTTTCAGAGGAAAACACTGAATCGACTCCGGAGATCGAATATGAAGTACATGATGGAGTTTTTAAATCTTTTTGTGATAAGGCAGGTACACCCATTGGAAGCGGGAAAAATGTAGATTTAGGAATTGGTAAGAGTCCAACTGTATGGAAGGTTTCATTAGAGGGCACTGGTGATAATCCTACTCGAACGGAGTGCTTAGCGAACGGTCACATTCGTATTGGTTGGGATAACTATGGTGAATCTATTACAGATGCGACTGATTATAGTAAAGATGGTGGCAGTACTGTTCTAAACGCCTTTTATAATAGAATGCAAATTGGTGATATTATAATGTCTTGTTATTCGAGTAAGACAATAGATGCTATTGGTGTGGTTACGGGTGAACCGGAATGGCACGATGAATATCAACATTACAAAAGGCTACGAGAGGTTAAGTGGCTTGTTAAAGATATCAATGAAGATATTGTTGATCTTAATGCAGGGAAGACCATGACCCTTTCAACAGTTTACAAGTTATCAGTAACAGTTTCTGATGCATTGCAAATACTAAGAAGGTTAAAACCAACACTGTTCAACCAGAATGTAAAGATCCCGAATCGCGTTTTTATAATCGATGAGATTAACCGAGGAAATATTTCGAAGATATTCGGAGAGTTGATAACTCTTATTGAGCCATCAAAACGGATAAATGCAAAAGAGCAGCTTCGGGCCATCTTGCCCTATTCTGGTCAAAGCTTTGGAGTACCAGATAATGTCTACATAATAGGGACAATGAACAGTGCAGATCGTTCTATCGCGATGATTGACACTGCGTTGCGAAGACGCTTCAGTTTCAGAGAGATGCAGCCAGACTCTACTATACTAAATGATGTTCTTGTTGATGGAATAGATATTGCGTCAATGCTCGATACCTTAAACAAACGAATTACAGTACTACTTGATAGGGAGCACACAATTGGACATTCTTATCTGCTTCCTTTAAAAAATGAACCGACGATAGAAATTCTTGCGGAAATTTTTGAAAACAAAATAGTGCCCCTATTACAAGAATACTTCTATGATGATTACGAAAAAATTCAGCTTGTGCTAGGCGATAATCAAAAACCAGATGACAGTACCCGATTCATCATAAAGAAGACTGATGCTTTGAAGTTGTTCGGAGATGCAGATGTTAATTTCCCTGATTACTATGAAATTAATAGTGAGGCTTTTATGAGGATAGATGCTTATGCGTTCTTGTAATAAGATCTTTACAATAACTGAGTACAGTGGTTTTACACGTGAGATAAAAGTCCAGGGTTATCAGACGCTACCAGAAAAAACATTTGATGCACTTGAAGCGTTTATTCTTGCAAATACTAATGATACGGCAACAGAGGCTGTAGAACTGTTATCATTATCTGTTCGCAGAAATATAGGTAAGGTCATAACCGCACGCAATTATGTTGGACTAATAACAATGTCTGACGGAACGGTCATCGAAATACTTCCTAAAATAGCTGATGGAGAGATTACAGTAAGCGAGACAAAACAAATCTTTCTTGAGATGCTAAAGACCTTAAATGATGTGAATTTTAAAGATTTCAATGTTTCAAGTCTGCACACGGAACGCTTGAGTCTACTAGAAATTTTTATAAAGATGTTTCTTGATGAGGTTACGATACTCACCAAGCAAGGGCTGAAAGCAGCATATACTCCGATTGAGTCAAATGAGAAGTTTTATAAAGGGAAACTGCTAGCTTCTCAGAATTTAAAACACAATCTCGTAAATAAAGAACGTTTTTTTGTCCGCTATGATGACTTCAATATTAATAGGCCAGAGAACCGATTAATAAAATCTACAATAAGCTTTCTACTAAAAGCAACTAGTGATGTCCGAAACCGACAACTAGCTTCTCGATTATTAACATATTTTGATAAAGTAGGATTCTCTACAAACTATGAAGGAGATTTATCAAGGTGCTTTGCAGACCGCAGTGTTAGCCATTATCAGAAAGTCTTGTCATGGTGTAGAGTTTTCTTGCGAGGAAACAGCTTTACAGCTTTTGCAGGGAGTGAAGTTGCCCTAGCACTTTTATTTCCTATGGAGAAGGTATTTGAAAGTTTTATTGCTGCAAGGTTTCGTAAGCATTTGAGCACTGGAATTAATATACGTACTCAAGATAATCGATATAGTCTATTTGATAGTCCTAGTCGAGCATTCGCACTCCGGCCTGACATTGTGCTTGAATTTGATGGGAGGACAATTGTTTTAGATACCAAATGGAAACTCTTAACAGACAGCGCGCGTAATAAGGGCATTTCTCAATCAGATATGTATCAAATGTATGCTTATAGCAAGAAATATGAGGCTGATGGGATTGTATTAGTGTATCCGAATTCTAATTTAATCAATAGAACGAATATAAGCTTTGCTTCGGATGATAATGTTAAGGTTAGTGTATCGTTTATTGATCTTAGAAATGTAGAAGGCAGTATTTCTAAGTTGGTTGACGATATTGTTAATGTATCGTAATACCTGAAAGGTTGACACGTTTCCTCAAACAGCAAGAATAACTATATTTGAATGGACATGTTTCCGCAAGCGGACAAAGCGAAAAAAACAAGATAGAAAAGTTTCCACGTACGGATAAATGTGAAAAATTACTCAAGACATCAAGATGAGCCTATCGGGCCATGTTGAGACAGTGACACTACTTGAGAAGAAACGTTAGTTTCGCAGAAGTAGATCTCCAACCCATGCACGGATTTTCCAAGAAGACAAGCAAAATGAGCAAGCTGAGTGGCTGAAACATTGTATGTTTAATGGTATAATTCATGAGGGAACAAAGCGACTTCATAAACGTTGGTTTAGAAAGCATATGAGTCACGTGAAAAAAATATGAAAGTTGGATATTTTATATGAAGCAATTTATTAAACATTCTCCCTTGCTTTGGCCAAGTTGATGTGTTTGTGTGAAAACCACCAATTCTAATAAACATATTGAAAGGGGAGGCTTATGGAAATAATTATATCTTCAATGTTAGTTTTATCTCTACGTCCATCGATTATTTGGTTGTTTTAACGATTCTTTTCTCTACCATGAATACGGTTAAACAACGATCAATTTATATTGGCCAATATATTGGAACGGGGTTGCTCGTTGGCTTTAGTCTCATTGCAGCGTACTTCCTGAACTTTATTCCACAAGATTGGGTGATCGGATTACTTGGTTTACTTCCTTTGATTCTGGGGATTCGGGCTATCTTCATCGATGAAGATGTAGATGAAAAGGACTTAGAAGAAAAGATGTCGCATAGACAGTCAGAAGTTGCGAGTGTGGTTGCTCTGACCATTGCCCTTGGCGGAGATAATTTGGGGATTTATATTCCTTACTTTACTGGAATGTCCTTCCAGGAAGTCATGGTTGTGATTCTTGTTTTTATCATTGGGATTTTTACCTTGTGTTATTTATCCAAACGATTAGCTTCGGTTCCTATGATTGGTGAAGTAGTTGAGCGTTACGAAAAAGTCATCGTACCAGTCGTTTTCATCGGCTTGGGTATTTTTATTCTGTTAGAGAATGGTACGATTCAACATCTTTGGTCACTGATTGCATAGAATTTTAAGCAGCTTCACGGAAAGTAGAATATACCATTAAAGTATATAAGGTTGAGCTTAGATACATATAACACAACCGGAATATGAAAGAGGCACAGAACGATGCAATATCATTAGCATCGTTTTGTGTCTCATTTTTATGTATATTTTTTAACAATTATGGATCACAGCTTTCTTATTCTCTAAATGGGAAATAAATAAGCTGATATTTTATTAATAGGTTACACTTGAATAACTGAGACAATCATAGATCTAATTTGAGAGAGAATAAGAAATATAGCGTATACAAAAATATTTAAGAAGAATTTTGGTAATATATGTAGGAAGAGAAAAAGGGAGGCATGATTTATGCAATATTCATATAAATATATAATATTAGGTGGCGGGATGGCTGGTGCCAATGCCGCAATGGAAATTCGTAAGTATGACCGTAAAGGGACATTGTTGATAGTCACGCAAGAAACTGACAAACCCTACTATCGTCCTCCATTAAGTAAAGAATTTTGGACAGAGCCAGACTATCCAAAAGAAACGATATATTATAATATTTCGGATGATGAATCGATTGATATCTTAACTGGGACAACTGTGAAGCAAATTAATGCCGATCAACAAACGATTGAGATTGAGAGTGGAGAAATCTATCAATACGAAAAATTGCTTTATTCACTGGGTGGCGCTCCAAAGTGGATTGATGGGCTGGAGAGCGAGCGTGTCCTAGCTTTAAGAAACTTAAAAGATTACCGAAACCTCCGAAAATTAGCCAAACCTGGGAGCAAGGTCATTATCGTTGGAGGAGGCTGGGTTGGAGCAGAACTTGCAGCAGGTCTAAAGCTGAATGATATGGGTGTGACGCTTGTTTTTCCTAATGAAGTATTAAATGAAAAACGACTGCCACGAATGCTTGCTAAAGAATTTCAACAGCGCTTTGTAGATATTGGCGTTTCTTTGATAAACAATACTTATGCTAATAGTTACAGTGTAGCAGACGATCAGGTGAGTCTTACATTAGAGAAAGGCGCTGTATTGAAAGCGGATATTCTTGTTTTAGGAATTGGATTAAAGCCAAATGTTGAATTAGCAGAAGCAGCTGGGTTAGAAGTGGGTAATGGCGTCATTGCTAACAAGTATTTGCAAACTTCCAACAAACATATCTATGCAGCAGGAGATGTGTTGAATTATCCAGATGTAATCATAGGACGTAATCGTTTTGAACATGCAGAGCAAGCGGAGTATTCTGGGAAAGTAGCGGGACGAAACATGACGGGCGCTGAAGAAGTTTATAATCATGGTGCACCACTCTCTTATACGAATGTCTTAGATATTTCTATTGAAGGTGTCGGTGAAATGAGTCGCAACCGTGATGATGCGATTATTGAAGAAGTTGCCGGAGGTTATATTGTATATTATCTTTTTAAAGGCAAACCATCTGGAATTTTAACATATAATGTGAAAGTTGATATGGATAAGGCCCGTGAAATTCTTGTTAACCCACCGAAAAAATTAGATGAGCTAACGAGGATGTTGAAGCCTATTTAATTGATTTGTTGATTACTAGATAGCTTCAGAATTGAAAAAGATGATAAAAAGGAATATTTTATGGAAAAATTTTCAGATAAAGTATTATCATATTTAAATAAAAACAAAGATAAAGAGTTCTACATCTATGAACTGACCCCTGTCAAGTAGACAGATAAAAAAATAAGTTTTTTTGAGACTTGAATCTCTACCCGAAACTGAACGCTCAAAAAAAAGAGTGTTGTTAGTTTTCGGGTTATTTTTATGCAATTTTTCGGTATACTTTATTTGCGTTATACAGAAGGG
>NZ_NEEY01000061.1 GCF_002252085.1 Aerococcus sp. 1KP-2016 | reverse complement strand
GTACGCCTTTTACTTTGAAAAATTTTTTATAAATTTTGATTGAAATATATCACGGAAACAGGTTAAAGGACTGAAACTGTAGTTCCTTAGCCGTGAAATAGGATGAAATCGAGACCTTGGCTCGATTCAAATTGAAAGACCTTGGCTTTCAATGGTCCCACGGCTCATAAGGAAAGTACACCCTAAGGACGAAAAATCTATGATTTTAATCTTTTGTCCCAGCCTCATAAATTTTTCTTACTAAAATTTAATTATTCTTGCATCGAAAAGTTATATACGGATAGAGGTGTACAAGTATTGTACAAATAAAAATGAAAAATGGAGGAGAGTAATATATGTCTGTTGGTATTTTTATTAATGTATTATCTGTGATTATTGGGGGGATTGTTGGTGGTCTTTTTGGTGAAAGATTAACTGAAAAATTTAAAGTAGAGATTAATATGATTTTTGGGGCTTGCTCTATGGCTATGGGTATCTATGCAATTGTGCCAATGAAGTATATGCCAGCTGTCATTTTGTCAGTCGTTTTAGGTACTGGTTTTGGTATGTTGATTCATCTAGGTGAGCGAATCAATAAAGGTGCAGTACTGATGCAACGCCAAATTACAAAAATTATGCCAAATGAAAAAGTTGATTTACCAGAAGAAGAATTTGTTTCTACTTTGGTTACAGTGATTGTATTGTTCTGTGCGAGTGGATCGGGTATATATGGTAGGTTACATTCTGGTATGACGGGTAACCATTCTGTGTTGATTGCAAAATCAATCTTAGACTTCTTTACTGCCGCCATCTTTGCAAGTTCACTAGGTTATGTTGTTTCTGTCATTGCAATTCCTCAATTTATTGTATTTATGTTGATTTTCTTGTTAGCAAATGTCATTAGCCCATTTATTCAACCTGATATGATCCTCGATTTACTAGCTGCTGGTGGTATCTTAATGTTAGCAACTGGTTTTAGAATGATTAAAGTAAAAATGTTTTCAACAGCGGATATGATTCCAGCTATGGCATTCGTAATGCCAATCTCTTGGGCGTGGGGGAATTGGGTTTTACCACTATTATCATAAAATAAGTAATATCTTAAAAAAGAAAAAACAAATGAAATATGTTCTCCTATATTGTTGCGATTAGTGCAGCTGCAGAATAGGGAACATATTTTTTTTATTAAAGATATCCCAGTATGCAATTCGTGAATAAAAGGTCAAAAATTCATAAAAAAAGTTTGACTATTATTGACAAAAGGATGGGTAAGTGATATATTATAAACATGTTAGCAGTCATAGTTGTTGAGTGCTAATGAGGTGAAAAGATGTTAACAAAAAGACAAAGTTTAATATTACAGGCAGTGATTGATTACTATGCTAAATATCAGTCGCCAGTCGGTTCCAAGGCTTTATCAAAACATCCTGAAATTAATGCCAGCTCTGCGACTATTCGTAATGAGCTAGCTAGACTAGAAGAATTATCCTTGATTACGAAAACACATGCTTCATCTGGTCGAATGCCAGCAGAGCAAGGTTATCGTTATTATATCAACCATATCATGCCATATTTTGGCGGATTAATTGATTTAGGATTAGCAGAAGAGGAAGAATCAATTCTTCAAGATATCTTCAATGATCCCTATAATGATTTGAATCAAGTAATTCGAAAGACAGCTGCTACTTTAGCCAATTTGTCTGAGAATGTCGTAATTTCAATTGGACCAGATATGCTACGCAACGACTTGCCAAATTTCATGTCCTTTCTTTAACGGAAGACCAGGCAATGGTTATTTTGGTGACAGATAAAGGTGTTATCCGAAACCAAATGGTGAACTTTAATTTAGTTTTAACACCAGCTTTGATTGAAGGTATTGCTGAAATCATGAACCAAGAACTTGTTGGTTTGGAGCTTTCAAAAGTAGTACAAAGACTGCAAACACACTATTTAAATGATATTGATCAGATGAATCATTCAGCTGAAGATAGCAATCATTTGATCCATCGATTGTTGAGTCAATTTAATAGTGACGACATGTTCGTTGATGGTCAGAACTATTTATTCTCTGCATTGGCAGAAACGTCAGATGGGGCTAACATCCCATACTTAAGCCAATTGTTAGAAAATCATGCGGTGATTGCATCGTTAATTAATACGTCTGACCATGGTATCCAAGTACGTGTAGGTAAAGAACTGAAAGATCAATCTTTGGAGAAAATGAGTTTAATGTCTGCTAACATGGGTACCGCAAATTCAGGTAAAATCATTACCTTTGCTGTGCTAGGTCCTGAGAATATGTCCTATATCCGGATGGCTCAGTTATTCCAAAGTATTTCAAAAGGTATGAGTAAATACCTTGACAATAATTATAAATCTTAGGGGGTCTATCAATTGACAAATAAGGATGACAATCAACAAGATTTACATGTTGATGAAGAAGTAAATGAAACAGAGGTTAAGGAAGAAACCGAATCTGCGAATGAAACAAATGAAACAAATGAAACAAATGAAACAAATGAAACAACTGAAACAACTGAAACTAGTGAATTAGATGCGTTAAAAGCAGAACTAGCTAGTAAAGAAGATCAAATCATTCGTTTATCAGCAGAAATTCAAAATATTAATCGTCGCAACCAGAGTGAACGTGAGGCGTCTGCAAAATACCGTTCTCAAAACTTAGCGAAAGCCATTCTACCAGCTGTGGACAATCTTGAACGTGCGCTAGATATTGAAGCCAATGACGACGCATCGAAAGCAATTCATAAAGGTATCGAAATGGTTCATGCTAGCTTGTTACAAGCTTTTGCTGAGGAAGGAATAGAAGCAATTGATCCTAAAGGTGAAACCTTTGATCCTAATTTCCATCAATCAGTGTCAGCTGTACCAGCAGAAGACGGGCAACAAACAGACGAAATCGTTCAAGTTTACCAAAAAGGGTATAAATTAAACGATCGCGTTCTACGACCTGCGATGGTTATTATCGCACAATAGCTGCGATATAATGAATTAGGCTAGTAACGCTAACCAATTCATCAATTCAATTCATCAAAATTTGATAGATTTCAATAAAAAAGGAGAAATGATCATTATGGCAAAAATTATCGGTATTGACTTAGGTACAACAAACTCTGCAGTTGCTGTTCTTGAAGGTGGCGAACCAAAAATTATCGCTAACCCAGAAGGTAATCGCACAACTCCATCAGTAGTTTCATTTAAAAATGGCGAACGCCAAGTAGGTGAAGTAGCAAAACGTTCTATGGTAACTAACCCTAACGCGATTGCTTCAATTAAACGTCACATGGGTGAAGATGGCTACACTGTAGAAGTAGAAGGTAAAAAATATACACCTCAAGAAATTTCAGCAATGATCTTACAATACTTAAAAGGTTATGCAGAAGACTACCTAGGTGAAACAGTAACAAACGCAGTTATTACTGTTCCTGCTTACTTCAATGATGCACAACGTCAAGCAACAAAAGATGCAGGTAAAATCGCTGGTTTAGAAGTTGACCGTATCGTTAACGAACCAACTGCAGCAGCTTTAGCATATGGTTTAGACAAAACTAAAGAAGATGAAAAAATCTTGGTATTTGACCTTGGTGGTGGTACTTTCGACGTTTCTACCCTTGAATTAGGGGATGGTGTCTTCGAAGTATTATCAACTTCAGGTGATAACAACCTAGGTGGGGATGACTTTGACCATGCAATCGTTAACCACTTGATTGCAGAATTTAAATCAGAAAATGGTATTGATTTATCTTCTGACAAAATGGCTATGCAACGTCTAAAAGATGCTGCTGAAAAAGCGAAGAAAGACTTATCTGGTGTAACTTCAACTCAAATCAGCTTACCATTTATTACTGCTGGTGCTGAAGGTCCATTACACTTGGAAGTAACTTTAACTCGTGCTAAATTTGACGAATTAACTTACGATTTAGTACAACGTACAAAACAACCAGTTAAAAATGCTTTATCAGATGCTGGTTTAACAAAAGCAGATATCGACCAAGTTATTTTAGTTGGTGGTTCTACACGTATTCCTGCAGTTATCGACATGGTGAAGAATGAAACTGGTAAAGAACCTAACCGTTCTGTAAACCCAGATGAAGTTGTAGCTATGGGTGCTGCTATCCAAGGTGGGGTAATCTCTGGTGATGTAACTGATGTTGTTTTACTAGACGTAACACCATTATCATTAGGTATCGAAACAATGGGTGGCGTGTTCACTAAATTAATCGACCGCAACACAACTATCCCAACATCTAAATCACAAGTATTCTCTACAGCGGCTGATAACCAACCAGCAGTAGATGTTCATGTTTTACAAGGTGAACGTCCAATGGCTGCAGATAACAAGACTTTAGGTCGTTTCCAATTAACTGATATTCCTGCTGCACCACGTGGTGTACCTCAAATCGAAGTAACATTTGATATTGATAAAAATGGTATTGTAAACGTTAAAGCAACTGATAAAGGTACTGGTAAGGAACAACAAATTACCATCCAATCTAACTCAGGACTATCTGATGAAGAAATCGATCGCATGATGAAAGATGCAGAAGCCAATGCTGAAGCAGATAAACAACGTAAAGAAGAAGCAGATCTTAAAAATGAAGTTGACCAATTAATTTTCCAAGTTGAAAAAACAACTGGTGAACTAGAAGGTAAAGTAGATCAAGCAGAAATCGACGAAGCTAACGCTTTGAAAGATGAATTGAAAGCTGCTCAAGAAGCTAACGATATCGAAACAATGAAAACGAAAAAAGATGAATTAAACGAAAAAATTCAAGCTTTAACTGTTAAATTGTACGAACAAGCAGCCCAAGCTCAAGAAGCTGATACTACTGCTTCAAACGATGATGATAACTCTGTAGACGCTGACTTCGAAGAAGTTGACGACGATAAATAATCTATCACTACTGAACCCTGTCTTCTTTGAGGGCAGGGTTCTTTATGTTATGATTATGGACGAGAAAACCATTCAAGGGGGAGTATATCGTGGCTGAAAAGAGAGATTATTATGAAGTCCTAGGCGTTGCCAAAACTGCAACGAAGGATGAAATAAAGAAAGCCTACCGAAAATTATCAAAAAAATACCATCCAGATATCAACAAAGAAGCGGATGCTGAAGAAAAATTCAAAGAAATTAGTGATGCATACGAAGTCTTAAGTGACGACCAAAAACGTGCTGCATATGATCAATATGGTCATGCTGCAACAGATGGCGGATTTGGTGGCGGTGGCTTCGGTGGTGGCGGTTACCAATCATATGGTGGCGGTGGCTTTGAAGACATCTTCGAACAATTCTTTGGTGGCGGTGGCGGTTTTGGTGGCTTCGGTGGTTCAAGCCGTACAGCCAATCCAAATGCCCCTCAACAAGGCGATGATCTTCAATACAACATGGATTTGGCGTTTGAAGAAGCTATTTTTGGTACTTCAAAAACAATTTCATATCGTCGCGAAGTAGATTGTAAAGTCTGCGGTGGTTCAGGTGCAGAACCTAGTACAGCGGTTCATACATGTGCAACCTGTTCAGGTACCGGTGTAGAAAAAGTTTACCAACAAACACCACTTGGACGCGTTGTATCTCAAACCGTATGTCATACATGTAATGGTAAGGGTAAAACCTTTGATCAAGCATGTAACCATTGTCATGGTGCTGGCCGTGAAACAGAAACGCACGAAGTGAAAGTAAATGTTCCTGCTGGTGTTGAAGATGGCCAAAGCATGCGTTTAAATGGACAAGGTAACGAAGGTAAAAACAAGGGACCTGCCGGACATTTATATGTAGTTTTCCGAGTAAAACGGAGCGAAATATTTGAACGAAACGGTGCTGAAATTAAATATGAATTGCCTATCAACTTCGCACAAGCTGCTTTAGGTGATGAGGTTGAAGTACCTACAGTTCATGGTAAAGTAACCATGAAAGTGCCTGCTGGTACACAAACTGGCACAAGTTTCCGTCTAAAAGGAAAAGGGGCACCAAAATTAAATGGTAATACCAACGGTGACCAAACTGTTACGGTAAGAGTCGTAACACCTAAGAATCTGAATGATGAACAAAAAGCTTCTTTACGTGCTTTTGCACGTGCATCACATGCAGAGGTTAGTGAAGAAGACAAAGGTTTCTTTGACAAACTGAAGGATGCCTTCTCTTAATCATTTAACTTAACAAATATCATGAAAGGGTCTGAGAAAAGTAATCATACTTTATACTCAGACCCTTTTTATAGGAATGGCTCCCATATCAGGCGTGGCGGATTTCTAAATATTGTGATAGAAGGGCTTTTTTGCTATAATGATAATTGCTGAAAAACTAGAGGGAGATGGAAAATGAATATCCAAGAAATGAAAGCAAGACAAGAAAAAATTAGAAATTTTTCCATCATCGCGCACATTGACCATGGTAAATCTACGCTAGCTGACCGTATTTTACAGAATACTGGTACAGTTTCAGAACGTGAGATGCATGCTCAAATGTTAGATTCTATGGATCTTGAACAAGAACGAGGCATTACAATCAAATTGAATGCCATTGAATTAGAATATAAAGCTAATGATGGTGAAACCTATATTTTTCATTTAATCGATACTCCGGGACATGTCGACTTCACATATGAAGTTTCTCGTTCCCTTGCAGCTTGTGAAGGAGCCGTATTAGTCGTTGATGCTGCCCAAGGTATTGAGGCGCAGACGCTTGCTAATGTATACCTAGCTGTTGAAAATGAATTAGAAATTATTCCAGTTATTAATAAAATTGACCTACCTTCTGCCGACCCAGAAAAAGTTCGACAAGAAACTGAAGATGTAATAGGGATTGATGCGTCTGAAGCTGTCCTAACATCTGCTAAGGCTAATATTGGGATAGATGAATTACTTGAGGAGATCGTTGCAAAAGTTCCGGCACCTACAGGGGATTTAGATGCACCAGTTCAAGCCTTAATTTTTGATTCTCTATATGATGCTTATCGTGGTGTGGTATTGAGTGTACGTGTTGAGAACGGTGTTATCCGTAAAGGCGACACCATTCAAATTATGTCAAATGGGAAAAAATTTGAAGTAACTGAATTGGGTATCATGTCACCAAAGGCAATTCCGCGTGACTATTTAATGGCCGGTGATGTTGGCTACATTACAGCATCAATCAAAACAATTCAAGATACTCGTGTAGGGGATACGGTTACTTTAGCAAGTAATCCTGCTAGTGAACCATTAGATGAGTACAAAGCCTTAAATCCAATGGTGTACTGTGGTTTGTATCCAGTTGATGCTGGCGACTATGAAGACTTACGTGAAGCTCTTGAAAAGTTACAATTAAATGATGCTTCTCTAGAGTTTGAAGCTGAATCTTCACAAGCCTTAGGGTTCGGTTATCGTTGTGGTTTCCTAGGTATGTTACATATGGACGTTATTCAAGAACGTTTAGAACGTGAATTTAACATTGACTTAATTGCCACCTCGCCATCGGTTATTTATCATATCCATAAAACAGATGGGACAATGGTTGAGGTAGCTAACCCATCTGAAATGCCAGATCCAACCACTATTGATTTTATCGAAGAACCAATCGTGAAAGCAAACATCATGGTGCCACAAGAATATGTTGGTGCTGTGATGGAACTTGCCCAACGCAAACGTGGTACATTTATTACGATGGATTACTTGGATGATATTCGGGTTGATGTAAAATATGAGTTGCCACTATCTGAAATTGTCTTTGATTTCTTTGATCAATTGAAATCATCAACAAAAGGCTATGCTTCTTTAGACTATGAATTGGCTGGTTACTCTCGTTCAGACCTAGTGAAATTAGATGTATTGTTAAACGGGGACATTGTAGATGCCTTGTCAATTATTGTACACAAGGATTTCGCAGAAAAACGCGGACGTAGTTTAGTGATTAAATTAAAAGAAGTTATCCCACGTCAACAATTTGAGGTACCGATCCAAGCCGCCATTGGTCATAAGATTATTGCGCGTACCAACATCAAAGCCTTACGTAAAGATGTAACGGCTAAGCTTTATGGTGGGGATGTAACTCGTCGACAAAAATTATTGAAGAAACAAAAAGCTGGTAAGAAACGTATGAAAGCAATTGGTTCGGTAGAAGTACCGCAAGAAGCTTTCTTAGCCATCCTAGATATGGATGAAGAATAGTGAATCAAATAAATAGGGGTCTCCGACTTTTGGTGTGGATGAGAAATCATTCACACTTTTTTGTATGAAAACACAAAAAGACATGTGAATAGGTTCCCTTTTGTCGCATCTAAACGCTTGGGTTG
>NZ_NEEY01000060.1 GCF_002252085.1 Aerococcus sp. 1KP-2016 | reverse complement strand
CTTTTTACTCAAAATGCCCACTCCCTTCTGTATAACGCAAATAAAGTATACCGAAAAATTGCATAAAAATAACCCGAAAACTAACAACACTCTTTTTTTGAGTGTTCAGTTTTCGGGTAGAGATTCAGGGAATTTTCCCAACCTCTTTTTTGTCGGGCTTTTTTAAGATTGTATATATACATCGTTAAATAACTAAAAAGTGGAAACCTCGGAAGGTTTTGGTTTCAAAAATGAGAAATTTTGCGCCACAAAAGGGGCTGAACTTTCATTATTTTTAGAAAAGGAACGTTCAGGGCGTTTTGCGTTTCATTTTTTCTCATAAATATACTCAAAAGTAGTTCTGGTTTCCAGTTTTCGTGTATTTTAAACCGGATATAAACAATCTCGCAAAAATATGCCAACCAAAGCGGTTTAATGCGACAAAAGGGAACAACTTTTCCCACCATCATGTTGCGATAACCAGGTCAATCTTCAAGCTGACTAAAATCTAACATCCCCATATACCTCATTTTTCGCATATAATAAAGCCATGTTTTAGATGAGGTATTAAACCCAAAGTTTGAAGGGAGTTTTGACATGCTATTTACAGAAGATGCCAGTTATTATGCACAACAAGTAAGAGAGCGAAAAGTCACCGTTACGGAATTGGTGGAGTGGGGATTGGAGAATATTGAGGCACTGAATCCCAAGCTCAATGCCGTCATTTATGTTCAAGACCAATATGCACGGACAAAAGCCAAAGAATACGATGAGTATTTGGCGAATTTAAATGCGACAGAATTAGCTAAATTACCAGATTTCTTTGGTGTGCCAACATTATTGAAGGATTTGGGGCAAAATCAAGCTGGCTTCCTCAGTTCGAGTGGTTCCAAATTAACGCGAGATACCTTGATGCAGAAGACGGATCACTTAGTTGAAGATATCATCAAAGCGGGATTTGTCATACTTGGTCGGACAAACGTACCTGAATTTGGCTTTAAAGGCATTAGTGATGCGCAAATAACGGGCGCAGTTAACTCACCTATCGATGTAAACCGGAATCCTGGAGGTTCGAGTGGAGGTACGGCAGCAGCCTTGAAGGCAGGGATTGTGCCTTTAGCTTTAGGTTCAGATGGTGGTGGCTCTATTCGAATGCCGGCTTCGTATTCGGGATTAATCGGGTTAAAACCTTCTAGAGGACGCGTTGCTGTTGGCCCTGTAACATACAGAAATTGGCAAGGCGCTGCGGTCAATTTTGCTCTGACGAAAAGTGTGAGAGATACGTGGACCCTTTTACAAAATCTACAAGTTGAACAAATGGATGCACCATTTTTCATGCCAAAGATTAAGGAAACCGCGTTAAAGGCAATAGAACGACCGTTAAAGATTGGTTATCTGGGTCAATTGAATGCAGACTGGCCTTTACATAAAGATGCGCAAGCCTTGTTGGATCAAACGATTGTTCAATTAAAAGCCATGGGACATGAAGTATTTGCTTATCAAGAACCTTTTGACCGGGCAGCAACCATGCGCAATTATTTTGAAATGAATAGTGTCGAAACAGCTGCAACGATGGACAATATTGAACGTGCTAATGGACATCCTGTGACGTTTGAAGATGTTGAACCACTAACTTGGGCGATTTACCGTGCTGGCTTAAAAATCCCTTCATACCGCTATAGTCAATTGTTATATGAGTGGGATCAATGGGCGGCAGCATCACAGGTAGATTTCGCATCGCAAATGGATCTTTTATTGACCCCAGCAACGAACGGACCGGCACCACTTCATGGAGAATTGGATCCGGATGCTATGGATGAGATGGTGGAAAAAGAAAAACACATCGATGATTATGACAAGGATGACCAACAAGCGATTATTTGGGACCATTTTGAAAAGGGTATCGTACGTTCACCATACACATCCTTGGTCAATATGTTGGGTCAACCGGCGATTTCGTTGCCTGTATATAAAACAGGGGACAATCTGCCAATAGGTGCGCAGTTTATTGCGGCAAAAGGGAATGAATATCTGCTCTTACAATTAGCCAAAGAATTTGAAGATGCCAAACTATTAGACACAAGCATTGTTGACATTGAAGGTTAGAATGGAGGCGCTATAAGCTATCCGCCTCCAAAAAGTAAAAGCTAGAAAAGCTGCTGATTTTCTAGCTTTTTTGCATTTAAAAATCAGAAAACTGCCAACAAAATGAGAAAAACGTTTGCTTTTTATCATTCAATGTTAATATTCTCGTGAATATGTGTTAGGATGTAGCCTAACGAAAAGTTAAATTTAAAGGAGTGTGTCACTATGGCCATTTGGTCTAATAAATTTCATGAAGAAATGTCTCAAGATGCATACAATTTCAACCAGTCTATTCAGGTAGACTACCGCTTGTTGGATGCAGATTTGCGCGGTTCAAAAGCTCATGCAGCCATGTTAGGTAAGCAAGGTATTTTGCCGTTGGAAGAGACTGACCGATTAGTTAACGAGTTAGAGCAAATGCGTCAAGATTACGCTAATGGCAGTTTGCAAATTGATTTTACTTCTGAAGATGTGCATTCGTTTATCGAAGCGGAGTTAACGGAACGTCTTGGGACCATTGGGAAAAAGGTACATACTGGCCGGTCTAGAAATGACCAGGTTGCGACAGCCATGCGCATATATGTCCTAGATGAATTAAGTGATTTTATCCATCAAACGAAAACCGCGATTCAAGCGATTATTAACAAGGCTGAGGCACATTTGGATACAATTATGCCTGGTTATACGCATTTACAACGGGCACAGCCAATCACCTATGCCCATTATTTGATGGCCTATGCGCAAATGCATGTGCGTGATTTGGGGCGTTTTGAGGACCTGTATGACCGTGTGGCTGCTGACATGCCACTTGGTGCAGGTGCCTTGGCAACGTCGTCTTACCCGATTGATCCCTTCTACACGACGTCTCAACTTGAAGGTTTTACATCACCGTTTGTCAATTCAATTGATGCTGTGTCGAACAATGACTATGCCATCGAATTCTTGTCAGCCTTGTCTATCATGTCCATGCACATGTCACGTTACGCTGAGGAAACGATTATGTGGTCGAGCCAAGAATTTCGCTTCATACGCCTAACGGATGCTTTCTCGACAGGGTCGTCCATCATGCCACAGAAGAAAAATGCGGATATTCATGAATTGATGCGTGGAAAAACGGGTCGTGTCTACGGTGATTTGATGGCCGTGTTAACGATTATGAAGGGGATTCCACTTGCTTACGACAAGGACATGCAGGAAATTAAGGAGCAACTATTTGACGGGATTGATCATGTGAAAGCCATGTTATCACTCTTGCCAGGAATGCTTGAAGCCACGATTGTTGACGCTGACCGTATGTATGCGGCTTGTGGATCAGGTTTCTTAAATGCAACGGATTGTGCGGATTACCTGACAAATAAGGGGATGGCCTTCCGTGATGCATACAAGATATCAGGTAATTTAGTGGCCTATTGTACAGAAAAAAATCAGGCCTTGGAAGACCTAACATTAGAAGAATATCAAGGTTTTTCAGATTTATTTGAAGCTGATATTTATGAGGCGATTGATTTGAAAAACTGTGTGTATCGTCGTAATGTCGCGGGGGGACCGGCGCCAGAAGCGGTACAGGCAGCAATTGAACGCGTGCGCGCAAATATTGCCTAATATGTTGGCAAAAAAATAAAATGAAAAGAATTATTAAAAAAAACGCTTAAAAATGTTGACAAATTATTAAGCACAGATTAGAATTATTAAAAATCGATGGATTATTCCTAACGATAAAAAATTGAATATGAAATCTTAGAAGCAAAGAGTAACAAAAGTATTTTTCCAAAGCGAGTAGACGATTGGTGGAAGGTCTATGTAAAAACGTTTGTGAACCGCATTGCAGAGATAATTGGGTGAAGATGTTGAATAGCTCAGTTCGTTAGGCGCGTTAAGTCTTCAAGCGTTGATGATTTTTCATCAGCAGTAGAGTGGTACCGTGGATATTAGCCGCCTCTTCATTTGAAGGGGCGGCTTTTTGTATATTTCTAGAAATCCTTTTGAATGTTTTGCTTGGATGTGCATCGAGAAGATGGACGGCAAGCAGATCCAGTGTAGAAGAGTTTGGTTGTGGAATGTATCGGTGAATCACTTTGGTGCAGAAAAATTTCAGCAGTAGAGTGGTACCGTGGATATTTCGTCCGCCTCTTCATTTAGAAGAGGTGGGCTTTTTTTATAGGGAAATAGGAGGATGAGGCAAATGTTTACAAAGATTAATGGTTCAAAACAAAAAAATTGGGCGTTAAAGTGTGTGCAGTTAGTAACCATCATGTTGGTTTTATTGGGGATTATTTCACCAGCTAAGCAAGCTTTAGCAAGTGAATGGTCTGGCCCAGAGGCTGCAGCAGTTGTTGAGGGTGAGGATACCTTACTTTCCGAAATTCAAACACGTGGGGTTCTGAAAGTTGGGACGGCGTCTGGTTATTCCCCTTATGAATTTACTGTCTTGAAGGATGGTCAAAATGAGGTTGTGGGGATTGATATTTTCCTAGCTGAATATATTGCCGAAAAATTAGGCGTTGAACTTGAAGTTGTAGATATGGAGTTTGGTTCGCTGATTGCTTCGCTTGAAACGGGCGGAATTGATATGATCATCGCTGGTATGGGTGCGACAGCAGAACGTGATGAATCAATCGACTTCTCTGCTGCCTATGAAAAATCTGGTCAAAGTATCGTCATTCGTGAAGGCGAAGAGAATGAGATTGTAGATTATACATCATTTGAGAATGGTGAACATACGATTGCCGTTTCTGAAGCAACCTTACAAGAGGGTTATGTCAATGACTACTTCGAAAATCCTGACTTATTGGTTATGCGTAAATCAGGTGATGCGATTGCGGCTTTGATTTCTGGTCAAGCCGATGGGGTACTTCTAGATGATGCAGTAGCGGGTGCCAATGCTGCTGAAAATGATGGTTTGACTGTTATTGATTCTAAGCTTGATGGTTTTGTAGAAGACCAAGGTAAATCAATCGGACTACCGGAAAATGAACCATCGTTACAAAATGCGGTGAATGATATTCTAGCAGATGTGCAGGATCAAAATTTAATTGAGACATGGACGGAAGCGTCATTCGATATTATCGCTGGTGAACAATCAGGGTCGTCATGGTTAACTTACTGGCCATACTTCTGGGATGGGATAAAACAACCCTACTTATCGCAGCCGTATCAATTTTCTTCGGTATGATTTTAGGCATCATCCTAGCCTTAATGCGTTTGACAAATAACCCGATTTTGAAAGCTTTAGCTGGTTTCTATATTGAGTTTGTACGTGGGACACCATTGATGATTCAAGTGTTATTCATGTTCCTGGGTGTGGGGTCAATCTTTGGTTGGTCTACATTAACAGCAGGTTTGGTATCTGTTTCAATGAACTCGGGTGCTTATATTGCCGAGATTATCCGTGGGGGTGTTCAATCCGTAGATAAGGGTCAATCTGAGGCTGCGCGTTCACTTGGTTTAAATTACTGGCAAACAATGCGTAAGGTTGTTTTCCCACAATCACTAAGATCAATTTGGCCATCATTAGGGAATGAATTTATCACTTTGATTAAGGAATCTTCTATTGTATCCACAATTGGGGTTGCGGAATTAACTTTCCAAACACGTGCCGTAACAGGTTTGACTTATCAAGCGGTGGTGCCTTTATTCATCTCAATGGTGATTTACTTCATCATGACTTACGCATTATCACAACTATTGAATGTATATGAAAGAAAAATGAACAAAAAATACGCATAAAAATATTTAAAAATTTTAGGAGGCTTTATTCATGGCAACAAATAAAAACGAGATCAAAAAAGTATTATTAGCATATTCTGGTGGCTTGGATACATCAGTTATCATCCCTTGGTTAAAAGAAAACTACAACAACTGTGAAGTTATCGGTATGACTGGTAACGTTGGGCAAGAAGATGATTTTGAATTCTTAAAACAAAAAGCGGTTGATTGTGGAGCGACCAAGTTATATGTAGAAGATTTACGTGAAGAATTCATCACTGATTATATCTTCCCAGCCATTCAAGCAGGCGCTAAATACGAATCTACCTATTTATTAGGCACAGCCTTTGCGCGTCCCCTAATTGCTAAACGAATGGTAGAAATTGCCCATCAAGAAGGTTGTGACGCCATTGTTCATGGTTGTACAGGTAAAGGGAATGACCAAGTACGTTTTGAGTTGGGTATTCGTGAATTTGATCCACATATGACCATTATCGCGCCTTGGCGTGAATGGGATATCTTGTCACGTGAGCAAGAATTTGACTATGCAGAAGCGCATAATATTCCGTTACCAATCACTCGTGAGACAAACTACTCTAAAGATGAAAACTTATTCCATTTATCTCATGAAGGTTTGGATTTAGAAGATCCAACAACTAAACCTAAATATGATGAAATCTTAGAATTAGGTGTATCACCACAAAAAGCCCCTGATCAAGAAACAACGGTATCTGTTACCTTTGAAGCAGGAGTGCCAGTTGCTGTAAATGGTGAAAAATTAGCCGCAATTCCATTGTTAGAAAAACTAAATGAGCTAGGTGGCGCTAACGGTATTGGTATTTTAGATGTTGTTGAAAACCGTTTAGTTGGGATGAAATCACGTGGCGTATATGAAACACCAGGTGGAACTATCCTGTATCACGCCCATGAAAAATTAGAACAAATTACTTTGGACCGTGACACACAACACTACAAACAAGGGATGGCCTTGAAATACGCTGACCTAGTTTATAACGGTTTATGGTTCAGTCCTTTACGTAAAGCGTTACAAATATTTGTAGATGAAACACAAAAAAATGTCACAGGTACTGTCCATATGGAATTGTACAAGGGAAATATTATTGATGCGGGTATGACGAGTCCTTACTCATTATATTCAGATGCATTAGCTACTTTTGGTGAAGATGATATATATAACCAAAATGATGCTGAAGGCTTCATCAAGTTATTTGGTCTACCACAATCAGCACGTGTGATGGCGGAACAAACTTGGGCCAAGGGTGATACTACAGAACCTGGTGCCTTCACGGATGTTGAAAGAAACAACGAGTGGTTACGTTAATAGAGGATTTTTTCACAAAATAAGCTGTCTGTACGAGAAGGGCAATTGCAAAATACTTTGTGGTTGTCCTTTTCTTTTATGAATTTATGGATAAAAATAGGTTAATAAAATTGTGAAAAAACAATAATTGTACTAAAAATGGAACTTTGTCAAAGTGAAACGACTTACTAAATGTAAGTGAAACCCCGATATATAAGGGATTATCACCTGCATGTAAAAACTGAACGATTTTTTCTAAAAAAAAGTTTGAAGAAAAAGGGCTCAAATCTTTGATATTTCGAATTTGAGATGTTAATATAAGTCTTGTAAGATAAATAAAACAAATTAACTAATTTTGAAAAGGGGATTCTTAAAAATGACTAAATATGCTGTAATTTCTGGTTCAACTCGTCAAAACTCACTATCTGAAGGCGTTGCTAAAGCAATCGTTGCTGGCTTACCTGAAGGTTCAGAAGTAAACTTCTTGGAAATCGGTAACTTACCATTATACAACCAAGACTTAGACACTAACTCTCCAGCTGAATACGATGAATTCCGTGCTCAAGTTGCTGCTGCTGATGCTTACATCTTTGTAACTCCAGAACACAACCGTAACATCCCAGCTGCATTGAAAAATGCTTTAGACGTTGCATCTCGTCCTTGGGGTCAAAACGTATGGGCTGGCAAACCAGCTTTAGTAGCATCTCAATCAATCGGTGGTATCTCAGGCGTTTTAGCTCACCACTCTTTACGTCAATCATTAGTATTCTTAGACGTTCATGCTATGGCTCAACCAGAACTATACATCAACACTTCAGTTACTTCTGATATGGAAACTGGTGAAGTTACTAACGAAGATACTAAAGCATTCTTAGCATCTGCTGGTGCTGGTTTCGCTGAATACGCTAAAAAATTCATTGACTAATTTTTAGTCAAATATCCAATTGGAAGGATCAGCCTCGGCTGGTCCTTTTTTTTTGCATTAAACCAAAGTATGTAGCGGTTGGGACAAATGGTTCCAACCGTTTTTGCTGTATTGTCAATGAGGGAATTATAGAATAATTCCAAATACTAGAAAATAATGCGAAATTTTATAGTATAAAATTTCATTCTATAAATAATTGACGAATATTATTATATGACGGCGCGTTCTTTATAAATAAAAAAAATCTATCAAATATGGAAATATATGCTATAAAAAAATAAGATATTTTATAGAATCCACGATTATTCTTG
>NZ_NEEY01000005.1 GCF_002252085.1 Aerococcus sp. 1KP-2016 | reverse complement strand
TTTAGTCACTTTAACCATAGCAGAAAGGGGTTCTTTTTTCATCACTTAACGGGTGAAGATGAAAAAGTAATTGTAAGCTGCCGTGAGGCAGTTTCACATGGTTTTAATTAAAAGTATGAATTATTCAGGATAAGAGTATATTAAAGTGAAATTATTTTCGTTATAGATTAAAACCTGGAACAGAGTTGTAAATATAAGAATTATAAAGGAAAGTATCAGTGATTCATATAACTTGTATTTAAATAACCAATCAACATTAAAAATTGGAAACTGTTTTAATACGGAATTTTTCTTTATAGATATTAAAATTCCATACATAGCGGTGTAAAAACCTATAACTATGGAACTAAAATTTATAACAGATTCCAATATTTTATCAAAGCCTTCGATTTTATAGAAGTCACTTAAAAAACAAAAAAGTAAGATAGACAAGATAAGACTAAATAAATATGGTAAAAAAATATAAATAAAATGGGGGTGATTCTCACGTATACTTAGCAATCTTCTTTTTATCATGTCTATCCTCCTTTTTCAAGCTGCTCAAAATTAATTTTATTCTATATGTTATCGATAACTTTTTGTTTCATAGGTTCAGTACCGTTAATATATAAATTAATCATTTCCTTTTGGATAGTTGAAGATTTAAAACTACTTCGTGAAGGAATATCAAACGTTTGTTCGCAATAAAGTTTATTACTTAATAAATCAACCTTTTCGAATTTTGTATCATTAGCACTTTTTCCTCGAACTTCAATTTTATTAAAATTTTGCCGATTTTTTTCTAATTCTTTTATGACTTTTTGAGTTTCTTTATAATCTAAATTTTGACTTCTTTTACGTCCCATAGACAATTTTATTTCTATGTCTACGCTATTATAAACTTTTAAAGAATCAAATGCTTGAGCAAATGGCTTTAATATAGAATTGCTAGAATTACTGATATACCTATAGTCAGCTGTTTTTATATTCAAGGATCTATATTCTTCCTTATCAAGAGCTGTTTTGAAAGGGTTTTGATCAATAATAGGTCTGAAATCAATAATTTCGCTGTGATTGAAATACGCAGACCAGAAAACAGATACATATTCCTCTACCGCACTCGGAGATAAGCTATTAATATTTCTCTGTATCATCAATACACTATTGACTGGATCATAAATTGCTGAGATATCCTCAGAAAGAAATTCATCATTAGATATTGTTACATCCTTTGAACTTAAATTTGAAATATTAACTACCGATGGATACATGGATTCTCTTAATCTAGAAAAATTTAAAATATATATATTATTATTTTTATCATATGTTTCTTGATTTAATCTAATTTGATCTATTCCATAACTAGCAAGTCTGTCTTCAATTTTTAAAGTTTTCATCGATTTTATCCAGTGAAGTAGTTCAAAAAGCGATTCATTTCCTGTTGAATCTTTTTTAAAAATTTGATAAAACTCAAATTTTATATTTTTTTTAAAACTTTTTTTGTGTATTTTTACCCATTTAATTTTCCTCCAAATATTAATAAGCTTAACTTATTATACTAGAAGAGGACAAAAATACAATGATACCTTGTCCTAATCTCAGCTTATTAATCTTTTGAAAGATTAATTATATTATAGAACTTACGTTCGTAATATGCAACAAAAAAGAGGTAGCAGACACTAAGTCCGCTACCCTTTGAAAATTGTAATTATTTAATCGTACCCCATTTTGGACCGTAATTTGACCCGCCGTAGTACTCGCGAATAGGAATAAAACCTTGGCCACCTTTAGCCCGGGTATACTGTAACCACACCTAGCCATTGCCTTTATGCACTGTATGGTAAGTTACATTCTCACCGCTGTAATATTTGGTAATGATTTTACCTTTAGTAGAAGGTTGATCTCTAACAATAATAGTCTCGTTAGGATAGAATACACCTTTTTCACTATACTTCTCGACAATACCATTTGCTGATGTTTCCGCTTTAGCAGCAGACGTCGCTACAGGTTTAACTGTTGTGTTACCAGCGTTATAATAATCTACCACCATTTGTTTAAACTTAGCCCATGTAATACCATACCAACCATCCATAATTTGAGACGGACAGTGTTTACCTGACCAGTCATAATGACGTACAACGTCTTTAACTGGATCTAAACCATTGTCTCGAACAACAATAGCAACTGTCTCCGCTAAGTTGTGAATCATCTTAACATAGTCACCATCAACGTTGATGCATCCCTCGATACCGATTGAATGTTTATTACCATCTCCAGCACCGTCACCAGCGTGATAACACTGCCATGAGTACTCAAATGATTGAATAGATTCTTTATCATCCGTTTGAATGTGCCAGCTCGCCGGATAGATAGTTTTTTGCAGTTTCGAATGCATTTTAGCATTCGCACCTTTTCCACGATTCCCCGTTAAATGGACGGTTACTTTACGTTTTTGGTTTTTATTCCCAAAACCGTTCGTTCCAGCTACTGTTGGCGCTAGGTCTTTTTTAATTGTTAAAGCCATTACTTGCCCTCCTCTTTATTGTCTTGGTCAGTACCTTTACCGTCTTTGACAATACCATCTTCTTGCGATTCAATTTCTTTCATTAAATTCTCAACGGTTTTGATTTCTTCTGACATAATTATTTAGCTCCTTTACTTGATTGCTTAATCAGTTGATTACCGAATACAGTTACACCAGCTACAAGTACAGCTTGAACGATATTGTTAGCTGTATAAGTACCTAACACTAATGGTGTTAAACCGATACTGATAACTAATAACACTAATGGTATCCATTTATTACCTAATAACTCTGTACCTTTGATAATTTCACCGATGATAAAAAGGACCGGTATCATGACCAGTCCTTCTTGCACGACATAATTTAGAATGTCCATTATTTTTCTTCCTCCATTTTGATAAAGCCATTTTTAACTTCTAGCCGATAAATGCGCTTATCGTGATTATCCATTTCCTCGTCTAGCTCTCCAATTGCTTTTACATTGACGTCAGCAATCTTATGTAGATTGTCGCTATCACGCCGAGTGTCCTCGATGAGTTGTTTCAAGCTATCAAGTGCTTCAACTAGCGGTTTCTGATTTTCTGAGGTCTTTTGTAAAATGCGCTCTTGAAATGCGTTCTGTTCTGCAATTTTTTCATCATCTTCTTTTTTACGTCGTTTTTCCAAAGGATTAAGTACAAAGTATTTAATCGCTGTAAAAATCGTGACGATATAGCCTGCATTAACTGCTATGCGTTCAATTACATGTTGCCAATCCATTTACACTCCCCTTTCTAAATTTATGTAACGAAAAAAGCTTAACTATTTAAAGTCAAGCTACTAATTAGATTTTGAAAAAACTTATTTAAATTTTCAGTAAATAATTCAGAACTATTGTTATTAAAGGAATTGCAATCATAAGCTGATAATTTGTTTCCAATTTTAAAAAATTACCAATACTTAATAAAATTATATCTTGTAGAAACCCTATCAATAGGTATATACCCATTACCCAAAATATAAAGCAAATATAAGCAAATTCTTTATGTACTAGCCACGTTGAAAACAATATGGAAAGGGCTCCCACGCTTTTGATAAATCTATTCGAAAGTCTTTTATGTTCTAATTTGCTATCCAGATAAAAAATTGTTAAAGATAAACCAATCACAAAAGAAACAGCCCCAATAAATCCCCATACATCTTTGCTTTGGTAATAGGTATTGTATCTAAAAATAATTCTTGATACTTGTCTACCCAATAAAAATAGATTGGAACGGTTAATAAAGATATTCCAAAATGTAATGACCTTTGAGAATCCAGAAAATCGTTTATAAGTTTTTTCAAATACAATCCCCTCCAAAAGTTGATAACCATAATATAGCATAATGCATGGTGATTCCAACGTAGAGTTTAAACGACTATATCTTCTTTTACTGTCATCTCTCACGCTCCTTTCTAAATGTATGCAACAAAAAAACCACCAGGTTAGTGGTGGTTTAAATTATTTATAATCTTTTTTCTAATTCTGAAATTGCTGAATCAATCTCATTAATTATGATTTCAGGACTACTTTCCTCAATATAGTTAAATAAATCATTAATGAACTGATCAAGATACTCCCAAAAGTTAAAATCTTTATTAGGAATCATAAAATCCTTACTAAGGTTTTCTATGCAATATATTTTTAAAGACTTCGTCTTGGAATAAGCGTCCATTCGATCGCTATGTATCACTTCCTCTTGTGTTAGTTCGCTTTTGATAGATTTGAGTCTAGCTATTACTTCTGTTATAAATTTATAATAATTATTATAATTTGTTTCTTCAGCAATTTTATTTGCCCTTTCACTCAACTCATTTGCTACTTTACTATTATCATTTGCTATCTTACTTAAATTATTAGCTTTAAAAGCATAACCTGCAGATAATAATGCAATTCCAATCGTGAAAACATTAAACCAATTTTCTACAAACCATTGCCATTTTTCCAATATGTAGACCTCCCAAACTTTTACTATAATATAGCATATTGTTTGGACGTCTGACAGAATAGTTAAGGTAGCTTTTGTCCGATTCTCTTTTGAAATTAAAAATAAAAGCACCCAAAATGAATTGAGCGCTTTCTGAATGTCCTTTTAGATAAAAAACTGCTTACCGACAACCGACACGATAAATTCAGCTAATTTCTGACCTGCTACAACCCCACCATTTAAATCTGGATGAGTACCGTCAGTGTAAGTAATTGCCCAGTTTCCTGTTTCGACAAGATATACATTAGAGCGACCACCCACGCACTGTCTAATTTCGGTTTCTCTGTTTTTTCTGAAAGGAATCATCGCAAAAATCGGCACGCCAGCGTATTTGATTGTCAATCTATCTAAACTGCGTTATATTTTGCGATAAAATCTTCAGAAGTTCCCGGACCATCATTAGTACCATGATTTAAAACAATCAAGTCTGGCTCGTAATAAGGTGCAGGTCTTGTGCTTGTCATTAAATCTAACATTGGTAAAACTTCAGGCACACCACCGCTTCCGCCGTTCGTAACGCCCTGAGCACCAAAACCAACACGATAAGATATCGCATTTAAATTTTCACAAGTCACGAAAGGATATGCGCCTGAACCGCTATTGCCGTTTGCGGTCGCCTCCATATTTAAAACTCTGACACCTTCTGTGATTGAATCGCCAAAAAACATAATTTTACGGTTTTTAGGTAAAACCCCTGTAATTGTTCCCCCGACGCCTACGGTTACATTTTTAAAAGCAACACCTTTTTCGCCAACCCATTTGTCTTCAGTTTCAGTTATTCCATCAATTACAACACGCACGATGTGTTCATCCGTAGTGACCGCTAGTAAAGTGGGGTTAGTGATTAATTGTCGTGTCATTGGACTTCCGTCGATAGAGTATGCAAAATACGGGGTTTCCAATGCACTATTTAATTCAAAGTTAACATTGATGCTCGTTGTGCCTTTAACTTTAAAATAAAATTCTGAACCTTGATTAATCGTGACTTTGCAAGCAAAACCATTAATTGTTTTGTCAAACCATCGACCAACAAAACCGACTGGCTCGGAAATTTCAGAGTATTGAGGCGTTTTATAGTCCGTTAAATTTATGGAAGGTTGACTGGTCAAAGAGGGTAAGCTATTAAAATCATCGTTTAACTGCGCAAACTCGGTATTGAGTTTTGAAATTTCATCTTTTATTTTAGTTTGGTATTCGGGATATGCGCCTAAGTCAAAAACTGACGGTGTACCGATAGTGTTATCTGTTGTGATTATAGTTTGACCAGATACATAATCATAAGTAGTATCTTCGCTTCCAGTCTCATAGAAACCTTTACCTCCAGTTATTTTGTAATATCCTCTGGCGTAATATCCAAAATATTCGCTACCATTTCCACTAGTCGAATACTCCATGTCAACGATGTTTTCGCCATCGTTTAAATTAACCCTTTTAGCTTTTAAAACTGTAAAATTCAAGCCTGATTTTTCCAAAACGTAAAAAATAGCGTTTTGTGCAACAGATTTTATGTGAATTGTTAAATCTCCGTTTTTTAGAACTTCGTTAGGGATATATATTTTTTTGTAGGACGACAAAAATTCATGATTAATAAAATCTTTAATCCCAAAATCGCCATATGATTTAATCACTGAATTTTCTTCAATTTCATTAGTGTTTGCATTAACTTTTTTTACGATTTCAACATTTTCGTAAGTAGGATAAAAACCTAAATTTAAAGTAGCACTAGAATCCCCAGCAGTGAAAGATGTAGCGTTCTTGACTGCGTTGGCAGTCTCGTAAATTCCTGTTCCGCCACCATTTTGATAATAAATCGGACCCAGTCAAGTCCATAATCCTGTGTAAATTGATTTCAGCGTTTATTCAAGTCCTACCGTTGACTATGCAAAATTAAGTGAAAGTGAATTTGACCTAATTATTGCTAATTTTCCAATTCTAGAAGTGATAAATATGGAACTTGTTACCATTAATACCTTACCCACTCAAGAGGATGTCTTGAAAGTTTATAATGCCGTCAACAATCTGAAAAAATGATGTGCTCTTCCACATAGAACACAAAAAAGCAGCCATCACTGGCTGCTTTTTCTATTGTTCAATTTAATACTTATTCTAAGAAATCTTTCAATTGTTTAGATCGAGACGGGTGGCGTAATTTTCTCAAAGCTTTTGCCTCAATTTGACGAATTCGTTCGCGTGTTACACCAAATTGTTGACCAACTTGTTCCAAAGTTTTAGATTGACCATCTTCAAGACCGAAGCGTAATCTTAGCACATTTTCTTCACGGTCAGTCAATGTGTCTAGCACTTCATTTAGTTGTTCTTTTAATAATTCAGCAGAAGTATAGTCAGCTGGACTTGTCGCATCGTGGTCTTCGATAAAGTCACCTAGGTGTGAATCGTCTTCCTCACCAATAGGTGTTTCCAACGAAACAGGTTCTTGAGCGATTTTAAGAATGTCACGTACTTTTTCAGTAGGTAAATCCATTTCAGCACCAATTTCTTCTGGCGTTGGTTCGCGTCCCAAATCTTGAAGTAATTGTCTTTGGATACGGACTAATTTATTAATTGTTTCAACCATATGAACGGGAATACGAATCGTACGTGCTTGGTCTGCAATCGCACGGGTAATTGCTTGACGAATCCACCATGTTGCATAAGTCGAGAACTTGAAACCTTTATGATAGTCGAATTTTTCAACAGCCTTCATTAGACCCATATTACCTTCTTGAATCAGATCTAAGAATGACATGCCACGACCTACGTAACGTTTAGCGATAGATACTACCAAACGCAAGTTAGCCTCAGCCAATTCTTGTTTCGCAATCGGATCCCCTTCTTCGATACGTTGTGCCAATGCAACTTCTTCATCTGCAGTTAGCAATTCAACACGCCCGATTTCTTTCAAATACATTCTAACAGGATCATTAATTTTTACATCGGAAGCTACTGAAGTCGGGTCAATTTCATCTTCCTTAACCTTTTCTTCCTCTTTAGCAATTTGACGTATTGTTGGATCGCCGTTTTCATCTACTACAGAAATCCCCTGGTCCTCAAATTTTTCAATTAAGGCGTCCATGCCCTTATCATCTAACTCATAAGGTTGGGCAATTTTATCGCTTAATTCTGAATAAAGGATAGTACCCAAAATTTTCTTTTCTGCGATAAGTATTTTTGTTGCTTGACTAAGTGTTACTTCGCCCACTTTTCTCTTTGCCATTCAATTCGCTCCTATCGTTGATTTAAATTGTATGTTTATTGTCTTTGCTTCATTTGCTTGAGCAAATCAATCTTTTGTTTTGTTAATATGCCAATCTGTGCGAAATCTGCCAGGGCCTGAGCCTGACGAATTTCGTCATCAATAGCACTCATCTGCTCCTTCAAAGACCCTTTGACTTGGATATTGTATAATAAGTCTTCCATTTCACCCTCACCAAGATCAGGTGCCACCTCTAGCGTCATAACTTCAGCAACAATTTGTTGTTCCTGAGCCCCTGTAAGTGATTGAAGAAAATCACTCGCATCAATATTGCCATCCTCATCACGATATTTCTCGCGATAATCCGACAAAATCATGTATAAAGACTCCATTTCGCTTGTTCTAAAGTGGAAATCGGCATTCGTCACATACATCCACGCTTCACTATTATAGAGTAACCGATACAACAATAGCAATTCACTTTTTTCAAGTTGCGTCCTTTTTTTCGTAGTAGAAAAAGTAGGATCAGAAATTGCAGACTGACTGGAGTCTCGGAAGTTTTGATTTGCCGATGAATGATTATCCTCCGACTTACCAGCAACTGCTGATAACTGTTGTAATAAGGTTTCCTTAGAGACACCAGTATCCTTTGCAATTTCGCTAATATAAATATCTCTATCTACAGGTTGAGATATCTTCGCTATCGCTTGTATCATGACTTGGATATAGTCAATCTTGCCTTTATCCGTTTGCAACGCGTATTCTTTACTATAATAATTACGCATAAAGTGTATTGGCGTCAGTCGTTGAGTGCCAACAAATTGTAGATATTTATCGCCACCGTATTTTTGAATAAATTCATCAGGATCTAAGTTTTGTTCAAAAGCCAAGACATTTATCGAAATACGTGGCCGTTGCTCATGAATCAAGCTGATAGCCTAAGTGTTGCCTTTTGACCTGGACTATCACCATCATATGCAATTAAAACTTGTTTACTTGCCCTGTCGATGGCCTTGATTTGATTATTGGTTAAACTAGTCCCCATTGAAGCGACGCCGTTCTGCACACCCACATTGTGGGAAGCAATCACGTCCATGAATCCTTCAAACAAAACAAGCTCCTTGGCTCTTCTGGCTTCATTTTGTGCCAAATCCAAGTTGAATAAGAAAGTATTTTTTTCGAAGATTTCCGTTTCAGGACTATTCAGGTACCTAGCTGCATCGGGGTGAGCATTCGCGTGATGAGATCCTGGCAAAATACGACCAGAAAAACCAACAGTTTCCCCACGTTCATTCCGTAAAGGAACATTATTCGACCTGCAAACCGATCTCTTAATTGACGCTCCTCACCTACGAATACCCCAGATGCTTGCAATTCAGAAAAAGTAAATTCCTTATTGAGCAAGTGTTGCGCGGCAAGTTGTCCATTTTCAGGTGCAATACCAATTTGATAGGTATCAATTGTCTCATCAGACAGGCCACGATTATTTAGATACGTTAATCCCTCATTACCATTTTCAGTATTCACCAACAAATAGTGATAAAACTGACGTAAAGCCTCATGAATTTGAATTAACCGTCGTTGATTATCTGAGTATTGTGATTGACTTTGGCTCCCATCGATTGCAGACCAATCAAAATTGATCGATACATTCCCTTGTTCAGCTACCTTTTGAACAGCTTGGGTAAAGGAATACCCTTCGATTTCTTCCATAAATCGAAAAACATTTCCGCCACGGCCACAAGAGAAACAATGGAAAATCTGCTTCTCCTCATTGACTGTGAAAGATGGTGTCTTTTCATCATGAAATGGGCAGTAACCAAAGTAGTTACGCCCCCTTTTTTGTAAGTCAACAAATTGACTGGTGACATCTAGAATATTCACATTGCTTTTGACTTCATTTATGACTTCTTGCGGAATAAAATTTGCCATTTAATCACCTACTTTTGCCGACAAAAATTCACTATAAATATAGTGCATAATCATTGAAAAGGCAATGATTATCTTCTTTTATTCACTAAAATCATCAAATTCGTCACTTTCGTCATAATTCGCATCAAATTCACCATCTAAAACAGCTTGAATAATCTCCCAAGCCTCATCCTTACCATCTTTGGTTTCGGCTGAAAATGGTAAAATTTGATCGATGGATTCTAAATTAAGTGTCTTATAAATCTCACTTAAATGTTTGTTCCATTGACTCTTTTTCACTTTATCCGTTTTAGTTGCAATAACAAAGTAAGGAACCCCGTGATAATCCATAAATTCCTTCATTTGAATATCATCATTCGTTGGTGTATGTCTAAAATCAACGATTAATAATGCTAAAGCTAGGTTCTCACGTGTTGAGAAATAGGTTTCTAGCATATCGCCCCATTTTGCTTTTTCAGTTTTACTGACACGTGCATAACCATAGCCAGGTACATCAACGAAATAAAATAGATCTTCAATTTGGTAATAATTTAACTGTTGCGTCTTACCTGGTTTACTAGAGGTTCTCGCTAATTTCTTTCGATTAATCATCGTATTGATAAAAGAGCTTTTCCCAACATTTGAACGCCCTGCTAAGGCAATTTCTGGAATGATGGGGTCAGGATATTGCTCTGGTCTAACCGCAGAAATCAAAAATTCTACATTATGTACTTCCATGGAAATCTCCTCTCTGACACAAAAAGGAAAGACCAAAAAATTAGTCTTTCCTAATCATTTTAACTGTCATACTAGATATGAACTAGGCAATTTTTTCCCCAGCTTGGTCAAACAAATCAGGTTCAACATCATCATTGATTACAGCGCCATTTATCACAACTTTTGAAACATCATCACGGGATGGAATTTCAAACATGATTTCTAACATTGCTTCTTCAATAATTGAACGTAAACCACGTGCACCTGTTTTACGATCTAAAGCTTTTTGTGCAATTGCATCAAGTGCTTCTTCTGTAAAAGTTAATTCCACGTTATCCATCTTCAACAATTGTTGATATTGTTTTACTAAGGCATTCTTAGGTTGTGTTAGGATGTGAACCAAATCATCTTTGGTCAATTTGTTTAAATTAGCCATGATAGGTAAACGACCAATAAACTCAGGAATTAATCCAAATGTTTGTAAGTCTTGAGGAATTGCATGTTGCATAATCGCATCGTTATCATTCAAGATACCATTTTTACCAGATTGACCAAAACCAATCACTTTTTCCCCTAAACGTTCTTTAATGATTGGTTCGATACCATCAAAAGCGCCCCCTACAATAAATAGGATATCTGTCGTATCCACTTGAATAAATTCTTGATGTGGATGTTTACGTCCGCCTTGAGGTGGAATATTAGCTTCAGTACCTTCTAAGATTTTTAGTAAGGCTTGTTGTACACCTTCACCTGAAACGTCACGCGTAATTGATACATTCTCAGATTTACGGGCAATCTTATCTATTTCATCCACGTAAATAATCCCTTTTTGAGCACGTTCTACATCAAAATCGGCAGCTTGCATCAATTTCACTAAGATATTTTCAACATCTTCCCCTACATAACCTGCTTCTGTTAATGTAGTTGCATCTGCAATTGCAAATGGCACATCCAAAATGCGTGCTAAAGTTTGCGCTAGATACGTCTTACCAGAACCAGTTGGTCCCATTAATAAGATATTACTCTTTTGTAAGGATACACCATCATCGGATGCTTGGTGATTTGAAGCGATACGTTTGTAATGATTGTATACAGCTACAGACAAGGTTTTCTTCGCTTGATCTTGCCCAATCACGTAATCGTCCAAAATTGCACGTATTTCAGTTGGTTTTGGTGGCTCCACCATTGTGTATGATTCTTGTCTTTCTTGGTTGGTTTCTTCATCTATAATTTCTTGGCATAAGGCCACACATTCATTACAAATATATACTCCAGGTCCAGCGATGATTTTATCTACTTCATCCTGAGACTTCCCACAAAAAGAACAGTGAATAGTTGTTTGTTCGTCATCGTTATACATTCTATCCGTTCTCCTTTCAGATTTTACATCACCTTATTGTGCCAAAATCTTAGCTTCAAGTCAATTTAAAAGCCCTAATTCAGCTACTTATCGGAGATTTGCTCTTATGAATTTGATAAAAGCTTATGTGAGTAATTTTAACACGTATACGTGAGAAAATAAAATTTCTGCTAGTATTTTAATACTAGATATTTTATAATGTAAAACGATGTGTAAAAAGAACATTGAAAAGAATAGGAGTTAGATATGAGTATTATTCGTGGAATAATCGGTCTTGCAATTATTGGGCTTATTACTTGGTTAATGAGTAAAGACCGTAAAAATGCCCGCTTTAAACAAGTAGGTATTTTATTAGTTATTATGTTTGTTTTCGCTTTTATTGGTTTACAAACTAGCTTTGGTATTGCCGTTTTAGAAGGTATTTCAGCTTTCTTTAACTGGTTAATTCTTCAAGCAAATGGGGGAACACAATTTGTCTTCGGCCCACAATCAACAGAGTTAGGTATTTTCTTCTTTAATGTTTTAATGCCTATCGTATTTATTTCTGGTTTAATTGGTATTTTACAATATACGAAAGTTTTACCTATTGTTGCTAAATGGTTAGGTAAAGGTTTGAACTTAATCACTGGTATGGGTGGAAATGAATCATACGCCGCTACAATGATGGCAATGCTTGGTCAATCAAATGGCTTTATCAGTATTAAAAAGTACATGGATAAATTTTCTCCAGACCAAATTTTCTCCTTCTCCCTATTAGGTTTGTCATGTGTTTCGGCAACAACAATTGCTTCCTACATGCAAATGGTCGACGGTAAATTCGTAGTAGTTGCAATTCTATTAAATGTTTTTGCTGCATTTATCGTTGTGTCATTAATGGCACCATACGATCCAAATGCTGTACAAGTTGACTTTAACCCTACTGAAGATCTTAATAGTAATGAAGAAAAAGAAAACTTCTTTGCTGTATTAAGTGACTACATTTCAAGTGGTTTCCAAATTGCCCTTGCAATTGCAGGTTCATTAATTGGTTTCAATGCATTGATTACGTTCCTAAACTCTCTTGCAACGATCGCATTTGGTATCGACTTTACAACAATTTTAGGATACATCTTCTCACCTTTAGCCTTAGTAATGGGTGTGCCTACTGCTGACGCTGTTCATGCAGGTGCAATCATGGCTTCTAAATTAATCACAAATGAGTTCGTTGCCCTAGGTGAATTACAAACAGTTGCTGGTAGCTTATCAGCCAAAACATTAGCAATGATGTCAACTTACGCTATTTCATTCTCAAACATTGGTACAATCGGTATGATTATTGCCTCTGTAAAAATTATGAATGGTGACCAAGCCAAAGTTGTTGCAAACAACACTGGCCGTTTAATCATTGGTTCTGTAATTGTTTCAATGATTTCAGCTACAGTTGTTGGTTTCTTTTTCTAATAAAGAAATCGCATATTTCATTTAAATAAAATAAATTTCAAGGCATTGTGGTACTTTTTCTATGAATTAGTCCCACAATGCCTTATAATTTACCTATAGGTACACTCTATTGTACGGAAATTTTAGGAGGATTATAATGAAATTAATTTTAGATTTTGATACTGGTATCGATGATGCAATGGCAATTGCCTTAGCTTTAGGTGAAGAAAATGCTGAAGTTATCGGTATTACATCTGTATTTGGTAATGCAGAAGTAGATAAATGTGTTCATAATGCATCCGCAGTCCTTAAATTACTTGATCGTGAAGATATTCCGGTTTTCCGTGGTGCATCTCATAAATTAGGTGCTACCGAAGATTACGTTCAAGAACCTGCTTCTGGTATCTTCCACGGTCTCAATGGCTTAGGTAATATTGAATTGCCAGCCGGTAACAATATTTCTGATCAGGATGCAATTGAATTCATTATTGAATCTGCAAATACATATAAAGATGAATTAATTTTAGTAACAACTGGTCCATTAACGAATGCTGCGCTTGCAATTCAAAAAGATTTGCCTGCAATGCAAAAAATCAAAGGTATCGTATCTATGGGTGGTGCCCTAACTGTTCCTGGTAACGTAAGTCCGTTTGCAGAAGCAAACTTCTGGAAGGATTCTGAAGCAAATAACGTAGTATTCGACTCTGGTTTACCAATTAAAGTAATTGGATTAGATGTAACTTTACGTACATTAATTACTGATACAGATATTGAACCTTGGAAAGAAATTTCTGAAGCTGGTAAAACCTTCCACGAAATCGTTACTTACTACTTTAAAGCTTACGCAAACTCATATGCTAATTTAACTGGTTGTGCATTACACGATCCTTTAGCTGTTTCAGTTGCTTTGAATAGCGACTGGGTAACAGGCGAAACATTCCGCATTAAAAGCTTATACGACAAACAACAAGGCCGCCTAGTTCAAGATCAAGCAGCCCTTAACCGCGGTGAAACACCTAACGTATTCGTTGCCCTAGGTGTAGATGCTGAAGCTTACAACAAGCATTTCTTAGAAACAATCCAAAAAGCATTTTAATCTAAATACAAATAAATAAAAAGATGTTGAGTGATTATCTCAACATCTTTTTATTTACAATGCCACTTATAGGATATTATACGGATCCCTAAGAAAACAAAAAGATCCAACTATGTTCAACCATAGTCCGATCTTTTTTGTTTAAATGACGATTACGCTTCTTCTACTGCAGTTTCAGTGATTAAGTCCATAGCTTTTTTCAAAGCGATGTCGTTTTTCAACATATCTTCAGTAACAACGTTTTTCACTTCTTCAACAGTCATGCCGTAAGTTTCTGCTAATGTAGCGATTTCTTTTTCTACATCTTCAACTTCTGCAGTAATGTTTTCGTCTTTAACAATTTGTTCAAGAATCAAGTTTGTTTTCACACGAGTATCAGCATCTTGTTCAAATTGGTGATGTAAGTCTGCTTCTGTAGTACCTGTCAATTGGTAGTACATTTCTGGTGAAATACCTGAACGTTGCATTTCGTTTAAGTAATGTTCCATTTGACGGTGAACTTCTTCGTGAACCATTTCGTGTGGTAAATCAGCGATTTCAGCATTTTCTACAGCTTTACGTAATGCTTCTTCTTCACGCGCTTCTTTAGCTGCAGCTTCTTTTTGTTCTGCAATTTGTTTGCGGTATTTTTCTTTTAATTCGTCTAAAGTTTCAACTTCTTCGTCAACATCTTTAGCAAATTCGTCATCTAATTCAGGAACTTCTTTTGTTTTTACTTCATGAACTTTAACTTTGAATACTGCATCTTGACCAGCTAATTCTTCAGCTTGATATTCTTCAGGGAAAGTAACGTTTACTTCAACTTCGTCGCCTTCTTTAGTACCAACTAATTGTTCTTCAAAACCAGGAATGAATGAGTTAGAACCTAATTCTAATGAATGGTTTTCACCTTTTCCACCTGCAAATGCTTCGCCATCTTTGAATCCTTCAAAGTCGATTACTACTGTATCGCCTTCTTCAGCTGCGCCATCTTTTAAAGCTAATTCGCTTAAGTTGAATTGTGCTGATTCTAGACGTTCGTTGATTTCTTCTTCAGAAACTTCAACATCTTGTTTAGCAACTGTTAATTCTTTATATTGACCTAATTTAACTTCTGGTTTAGTAGCAACGTATGCTAATAATTTCCAGTCTTCGCCTTTGTTAGCTGATTCGATATCAAAGCGAGGTTGTACAACAATTTCCAAACCAGATTCTTCAACTGCTTTAGTGTAAGCTTCTGGAAGTACAATGTTTACTGCATCTTCGATTAATGATTGTTCACCAAACATTTTTACGAACATTTGATAGTTGATTTTACCTTTACGAAAACCTGGGATTGTTACATCTTTTTTTACACGGTTGAAAGCTTGTTTCAACGCTTTGTCTGCATCTTCCTTAGCAACTGTAAAATGTAAGATACCTTCGTTTGTTGATGTTTGTTCATAATTTACTGACATTTAAAATTCCCCTAACATTTGATATATTTACTATTGATTACGATATTTGCGTAATCCTAACATCATAAAATAATACACTAAATCCTTTGAATTGTCTAGTTATTGAGCAAAAATGACCACCCTTCATCCTATTTTATAGGTAACTATTGGACAAATCTCACTTTTCTTATTTTTATGTTAAATTAATTATGTAAAACTATTCTATTAGTAGAATATACGCTAAAATAAGGTAAATATGGACAAACATGCCATATCTGAAGGAGGACATCATGCGGTATCCAAATGGTAAAATTTACCAAGCTCAAACGCAACATGATTTACCTAAGATACGAAAAGGTAAAACAACTTTTTCTAACCGTGGGATGAAATTGGAAGATATGATCAATCATACAAACAAGTGGTATCTGTTGCATGATAAAGCTGTCATCCATAAAAAGCCTACCCCCATTCAAGTTGTCACGGTAGATTATCCCAAAAGAAGTCGCGCCGTCATCAAGGAAGCTTACTATAAAGTCGCTTCGACAACTGACTACAATGGTGTTTACAAGGGAAAATACATTGATTTTGAGGCCAAGCAAACAAACCTTAAAACGACATTTCCCTTACACAATATTCATCAACATCAAATTGACCACATGACACAATGTTTACATCATGGTGGCTTTTGTTTTGTTCTTTTTTTATTTAAGGCAAGAAATGAGGCATATGTCTACCCCATTCGCGCGTTACTTGAAGATTGGCAGGCTTTTTTAGCCAAGGAAATGACGGCTATTCCACTTGAACGCATTCAAAGTGAAGGTATATTGGTTGAAATGGGTTATCAACCGCAACTTGATTACTTAAAGGCAGTTGATCAATTACTTCTAATGGAAGAAAAATTCGGTAATAATCTTTAAAGAAAGTAGGATTGAGTAAAATGACTCAGGAACAAAATACTAGACGACGAAGCCAAAATTCATCATCGTCGAATCGCAAGAAAAAACGTAATAAAAAAAGAGGTATGGCTTTATGGAAAAAAATACTAATCGCCCTCTTTGGTATTGGCGCAATTATTGCCATTGCCCTGTCTGTGATCGCATATAGTTGGGTGAAGGACTCACCGACAATTGCAGAAGAAGACTTATATGGCACAATTGCTTCAAGTATCTATGATAGTGAAGGAAATGTTGTATATGAAACTAGCAAAAATGAACGAACGATCGTTTCAGAAGAAGATATTTCCCAACAAACGTTTGATGCCGTAACGTCCATTGAAGACCAACGCTTCTTAGAACATAATGGATTTGACCCTATACGTATTGCCGGCTCTTTCTTAGCAAACTTAAAAGCAGGTGGTATTGCACAGGGTGGTTCAACCTTGACACAACAGTTAGTGAAACTAACGGCCTTCTCAACCAATGAATCAGACCAAACATATAAACGTAAGGTTCAAGAAATCTGGTTGGCCATTCAATTAGAACAAGAATACTCAAAACAAGAAATTTTTGAATTTTATATTAATAAAGTCTATATGGCCAATGGAATTTATGGTATTGGTACTGCTGCCGAAGTTTACTATGGCAAACCTTTAAATGAACTATCATTAGCACAGACTGCGCTTCTGGCAGGTATGCCTCAAGCACCTAATGCCTATGATCCTTATACAGATCCTGACGCGGCTAAAGAACGTCGTGATATTGTTTTACAAGCAATGTTAGAGAATGAGAAAATCACTCAAGAAGAATATGACGAAGCAGTTGCCACCCCAATTGATGACGGTTTACAGGATATTTCAACAGAAGAAACTGCACAATCTGAAACAGATATTATGTTGGATGCATACGTGCAGCAAGTAGCCGCAGATATTGAAGATGCTGGTTACGACATGTATTCAGATGGTTTACAAATTCATACATACTTGGATATGGATGCAATGACTGAAATGTACAATACAATTCAAGATGAAGAAGGACTATATTTTACAGATGACAATATGCAAGCCGCTGCGTCATTAGTAGATACACAAACAGGACACATTTTAGCCCTATTCGGTGGACGGAACCAAGATACCCTTCTCTCTTATAACCGTGCAACGGAATTAGACCGAAGCGTTGGTTCATCTATCAAACCATTTGCTGATTATGCACCTGCTATTGAATACTTGAACTATTCAACTGAGTCATCAATTGTTGATGAAGAACATACTTATACTGATGGTACCGAAATTAACAACTATGATCTAACATATATGGGTACGATGACGATTCGTCAAGCCTTGATTGGATCACGTAATATTCCAGCCTTGAAATTATTCCAAGAAGTTGGTTCTGAGAAAGTTACTGAATTCTTATCTAAAATCGGTATTACACTAAATGAAGATCAAGGTGGCGCCGCCTTTGAATCTAATGCGATTGGTGGAGAAATTACCCCACTGCAATTAAGCGCTGCTTACGCTACATTAGGTAACTATGGTACTTACAACCAACCACGTGCCGTAGATTATTTTGAAACCATAGACGGTACAAAAGTTACAGTAGATGCTACATCCACTCAAGCGATGGAAGACTCAACAGCCTATATGGTAACTGATATGTTGAAGGATAACTTTACAGATACTTCATATGGTCTATCAACTAATTACCATACACCAGGGTTAGCTGAGGCTGGTAAATCTGGTACAACCAACTATAACGAGCAACAGCTTGCCAAATTGGGTGTTACTGAGAGCGCGGTACCAGATACTTGGATGAGTGGTTATACTACTGACTATGCCCTATCCATTTGGACTGGGTATGACAATCAATTCTCAACTGATGAAGTCGGATACCTAGATGGTAGCGATAAATATATCGTAAGCTACCTATATCAATCCATTATGGGATACTTATCAACCACAGCGGATAATGCTGATTGGGTACAACCTGATTCTGTACATGAAGTAAAATTAGTTGCGGATGCCGTTCCAACTGAATTCCCAACGTCTACTACACCAGCATCTAATATCCTTACTGGTTTAGCAAATGATGACCTATATGCTGATTACCAAGACTGGTTAGCATCTGGTAATGCGATTGCAAGTTCATCAAGTGTTAGTTCTACAGTTTCAAGTTCTTCTGTAATTTCATCTAGTTCTTCAAGCTCTTCAGTGATTTCATCTTCTAGTTCAGAAGTGTCATCATCTAGTGAAGTATCTAGTTCCTCAGAAGTTGAATCTAGTGCTACTTCCGAAAGTTCAGCTGTAGAATCATCTAGTTCAGTGGAAACACCAACTGAGAGTGAAGCTACTTCTAGCACACCAGTAGAATCTAGTACTCCGACAGAAAGTTCAACACCGACAGAAAGTTCAACACCCGTAGACCCTGCTGCATAAAATAACCATAAAAAAGGAGTAACTCCTATAAGATATCCAGTTAAGGTATCATAGCGGTTACTCCTTTTTCGTTGTCATAATGATTTTGTATCATTATAATAGTGACATAACAGAATATTAATGGAGGATTTTTATGTTTACAGTAGATACTTATGATACAACAAGCATTCCCTCAGCTTCGCCAGATCGTCCGTTTATTCCAGTATATGCCTGGCAAACAGCTGAGCATCCGAAAGCAATTATACATATCGTACATGGTATGTCTGAATTTGGTGGCCGTTATAAAAAGGTTGCTGAATCATTTTTACAGCAAAATTATTTGGTCATTGCACACGACCACATCGGCCATGGGGGCACAGCTAAGGAAGCAAATCGTCTTGGTTATTTTGGGACCAACCGTGCAGATGAAATAATGGTTGAAGATTTACATCGCGTGGTCACAGCTACTAGAAAGAAACATCCCAATCTACCCTATTACGTACTAGGTCATTCAATGGGTGCGTACATTACCCGCCTATATTTAGGTAAACATAGCCACGAGATTGATGGTGTGCTTCTTAGCGGGACCAATACCAATAGTCCCTTATATGCAACAGGTGCAGCGCTCGCACCAATTTTAAATACGATACACCCTCAAGCCTATAATTATTATATTCATCAAAAATTATTTGGTACTGGTTTGAGTGATGATCCTTTGGTAAGCAAATCGTTTCCTGCTTATTGGTACCCACCAAAAGACGGACAAGTACAGGATTGGCCATTAGTTGGTTTTGTATTCACCAATAATGGCTTTGCAGAGTTGGTAAAAATAGCCCACAAGGCTACAATACCTTCTTGGTTAAATAACATTCGCCGAGACCTACCCATAGCGATTATCGCTGGCCGTAAAGATCCTTTAATTGCTGGCGGTAAAGAAACACAGAAACTCGCCAAACAATTCACGCGTGCTAAATTTAAAGACGTTTCCATTTTGATGTTTGAAAATCGTGGTCATGAATGTATGTTGTACGGTAATACCAAGCCCGTCTATGCACTCATCAACAAGTGGCTGACGAAACAAATGAAAACAAGTATGCAAAACATAATTGATAAATAAAAAAGCGTACTGCCAAAATATTGGCAATACGCTTTTTCTGTGTCTTTCTTTAAAAATGATGTTAGTCCCACTTGCTGTAATCATCATCTGACATTGCTTCAACTTCACCTAGTAAATAGCCATTACCTACTTGAGAGAAGAAATCATGGTTTGATGTACCAGTTGAAATACCATTCATAACAATAGGATCTACATCATCAGCAGTATCAGGGAACAATGGATCAAAGCCCAAGTTTTGCAATGCTTTATTCGCGTTATATCGAAGGAAAACTTTCACATCTTCCGTCCAACCTAAATCATCATAGATGAATTCAGTATATTTTGTTTCGTTTTCATATAGCTCAAATAGCAAATTGAAAGCCCAATTTTTAATATCTTCTTGTTCTTGGTTTGGCAACTGGTTATAAGCAAGTTGGAATTTATAGCCAATGTAGGTACCATGGACACTTTCGTCACGGATGATTAATTTAATAATTTCCGCAACGTTAGGCATTTTACCATTACCCAAATACCAAAGTGGCGCATAGAAACCAGAATAGAATAGGAAGGATTCAAGAAAAACTGACGCTACTTTCTTTTCTAAGTCCGTACCTGATTCATAAATATCATGAATACGGTTTGCTTTATGTTGGATGTATTCATTCTCACGTGTCCAAGCAAAAATTTTATCGATTTCTTTCGGTGTATTTAAAGTAGAGAAAATTGATGAGTACGATTTTGCATGTACACTTTCCATGAATTGAATGTTGTTATACACTGCTTCCTCGTGTTGCGTGCGAATAGCTGCTTTCAAGGATTCAATACCATCTTGAGATTGTAAGGTGTCTAGTAGCGTTAAGCCACCAAATACCTTGCCAATCATATCTTTTTCAATGGCAGTCAACGTACGCCAAGTATCTAAATCATTTGATAATGGGATACGGGTATCTAACCAAAATTGTTCAGTCAATTTTTCCCAGGTTAATTTGTCAATCATGTCCTCTATATCATTCCAGTTAATGGCGATATATGGATGTTCATTAAAACTAGTCATTAGTGGTCCTTCCTTATTACAAAATATCGATGAAACGTTGAATTAGATTGTACAGCTTTCGCAGTAGTTGGCACCAATTTCTTCGTTATTATCTGTAAATGTACGTACGTAGTAAATTGATTTGATACCTCGTTTCCATGCATAACGACGTAAGATGTTTAAATCACGTGTCGTCATTTTACTTGTACGGCCCTCTTTCCATGGGTATAAACCTGTAGGAATATCAGAACGCATGAATAAGGTAAGGCTCATCCCTTGATCGATATGTTTTTGCGCAGCTGCATAGATGTCAATAATTAAACGGTTATCTAAATCGTAAGCAGATTGATAATAAGGTAATGTTTTATTACTTAAATGTGGCGCTGGATAGTAAGTTTTACCTGTTTTCTTCTCTTGACGTTCTTCAATCAATTGAATAATTGGGTGTAAACTTGAACTCGTTTCATTTACATATGAAATTGATCCAGTTGGTGCAACAGCTAAACGGTTTTGGTGGTATAGACCGTATTCTTGAACTGAAGCACGTAAAGCCTTCCAATCTTCTGCCGTTGGTACATGGATATTTTCAAATTGTTCTTCTACTTGTGGGAATTTAAATGATGCTTCATCATTGTTGATGTATTTATCAAAGTATTCACCAGTTGCATATTTTGAATTTTCAAAGTTTTCAAATGTTACACCACGTTCTTTTGCAATTTTGTTAGATGCTACTAAAGTGTAGTAGTTCAAAAGCATAAAGTATTTATCGGTGAATTCAACAGATTCTGGAGAACCGTAATACATTTCATGCAATGCAAAGTAAGTGTGTAGACCCATCGCGCCTAAGCCAATTGTGTGGGCTAGATCATTCCCTTTTTTGATTGAAGGAACTACATCAATTGCTGATGCATCTGTAACATATGTTAAGCCACGAACCATTGTTTCGACAGATTTACCGAAGTCTGGTGATTGCATTAAGTTATAGATATTGGTTGAACCTAAATTACAAGAAATATCCGTACCTAGTTCTTCAAATGTTTGGTCATTGTTAATAATTGATGGGCGTTGTACTTGTAATATTTCAGAACACAAATTACTCATCACAATGGTACCATCGATTGGGTTGGCTTCATTTACAGTATCAATATTAATGATGTATGGGTAGCCAGATTCTTGTTGTAATTTAGAAATTTCATTCTCTAAATCACGTGCACGAATTTTAGATTTTCTAATTTCAGGATTATTCACCATGTTTTCGTATTCATCAGTAATAGACACGTAAGAGAATGGTTTACCATAAATTCGTTCAACATCATATGGACTAAATAAGTACATTAATTCATCTTTTTCAGTCAACTCATAAAATTTATCTGGTACAACTAGACCTAGTGATAAGGTTTTAACACGAATTTTTTCATCAGCATTTTCTTTCTTAGCCGATAGGAAAGATACCACGTCTGGGTGGAAGATATTTAAATATACCGCTCCGGCCCCGTTACGTTGACCTAATTGGTTAGAGTATGAGAATGAATCTTCCAATAATTTCATCACTGGAATAACCCCTGAAGAAGCATTTTCAATTTTCTTAATTGGGTCACCCGCAGCACGGATGTTTGAAAGGTTAACCCCAACCCCACCACCAAGACGAGATAGTTGTAATGCAGAGTTAATCGTACGACCAATTGAGTTCATATCATCAGTTGCTTGAATTAAGAAACATGATACCAATTCACCACGACGTTTACGACCTGCGTTTAAGAAAGTTGGTGTGGCAGGTTGATAACGTTGGTTAATCATTTCATCTCGCAAGTCGCTTGCTAATTGTTCATCACCATTAGCTAAATATAATGCTGTGAAAACAATACGATCCTCGTAACGTTCTAAGTATCGTTTGCCATCATTTGTTTTCAATGCATATTGGTTGTAAAACTTGTATGCAGACATGAATGATTTAAATCGGAATTTGAAATTGTATGCATCTTGCATCATTTTCTTCACGAATTCACGATCATACAAATTGATGAACGCTTCTTCCAAGTAGTCATTTTCGATTAGATAGTCGATTTTTTCGTCTAAAGTATAGAAGAAAACTGTATTTGGGTTGACGTGTTCTAAGAAGTAAGCACGAACTGCCTCTTTATCCTTGTCAATTTGAATTTTGCCATCTAGTGGTCTATTCACTTCATTATTTAATTTGAAATATGTAATTTCTTTATCTTGAACTACTGCTTTCGGTTGATCCAATTTCATTCACCTTTTCTTTCACTATGTTTACGTCGTTTAAAGTACCCTGAAATTCGAAATTCAAGAGTAAAGGCACTTGATAAGCCTTTGCTAAATCTTTAGCGGTAAAACAATACAATTCGCTAAAATTTAAATTACCTGACCCACAAACACCTCTTAAATAAGATTGGTTATCGGCGGTTTCAATAAAATCATTTAAAATTTCTGTTACCTCAATATCATATGTAGGAGCAATTACGATATATGGTTCATTAATCGGTTGAAAAGAATTGTCCATAGTGATGCGCAAACTATCCATGCCAAGCTTACTAACGAACTTTTGTGTTTGACCAGTTAAGGACATATACACAATCTTCAAATCACATGCCTCCTCTGTAAAAAAATTACACCACTACATGTAGTGGTGTTTTTTAATATGTACCAACTATATATGGATAATTCACGAAATACAAGGATTTAAACCAAAAAAGTTTTACCGGTTTATTCAGTTTAATTACACAAGTGCAATGACCAATACGCTTTGCTCAATTAAACAAATTTTAAAAAAAATCATTTTATGAGATGAATATACAAAAAATGTTTCAATCGTTTTAAATTAAGAAAAATGGCTTTTACTTGTGTTTTTAAGACTACACCTGTAAACTTAAATTAACTAAATACCTTATAAACTTTTGCGAAAGGAGTTATCAATATGGCTGAACTTACCATACAACATGACCACGAAACAAATACGCATCATGATGTTTCAGCGGCTGAATGGGAGGTTATGCGTGTTGTTTGGGCCCAAAAGTAAACCAATTCACGCACAATCATCGAATCGCTATCTGACAAAAAAGGATGGAAACCTGCAACCATCAAAACGCTCATCGGTCGTTTGACAAAAAAAGAATGGCTTACCACAAAAAAAGATGGTCGCTCATTTCTGTATAGTGCAGCAATCAACGAAGATGAAGCCTTGGCTAACCAAGCGCAAACTTTACTGAGTGGTTGGTGTAACACAGATGCCGACAAAGTCATCAATGCCCTCATTCAAGCAGCGATTTTAGATGATCGTATGAAACAACATATCCTTGGTGCTTTAGACCAGGCAACGTATGTGGATGAGGTTACATGCCATTGTGTACCTGGACAATGTATTCATCACCCACATACACATTAAAAATACTCGCCATAAACTATTCTTGTGTTTTATACATGCCAATCAATTGGCGTTTGACCTGATGATTCCAGTAAATCATTCGTTTGAGAGAATGGTTTTGACCCAAAGAAACCGCGTGAAGCTGATAATGGACTTGGATGGGCGGATGTAAGTACAAAATGCTTACGTTCATCTATCAAGGTCCTTTTTGCTTTGGCAGAGTTGCCCCATAAGATAAATACCACTGGCGTTTCCTTCTCGTTCAAGGCTGCAATTGCAGCATCCGTTAAAGCTTCCCACCCTTTGCCTTTATGAGCATTCGCTTGGCTATCTGGAACAGTTAAAACAGCATTCAACAATAAAACACCTTGCTTTGCCCACGCCGTAAGATTTCCATGCGTTGCTGGTTGAATATCCAAATCAGTCTGCAATTCTTTGTAGATATTCCGTAAAGAAGGTGGCAATTTGACCTCGCTTTGGACAGAAAAACTTAAACCATGCGCTTGGCCTGGTTGATGGTAGGGATCTTGCCCTAGGATGACAACTTTGACTTGATTAAATGGTGTTAAACGAAATGCTTCATAAACATTGCGCGCATCCGGATAGATGGTCTCTCTCGTATAAGCTTGTTCAAGTTGCGCCGTAAACTGCTGAAAAGTTGCTGTGTTGAGGACAGAAGATACATGCCCTGCCCAATCGTCTGGCATTTTTGCTAAAGTAGTCATAAGATCCCCTCTTCATTTTCTATAAACGTTAAAAAATATAAATGCCACTATACCATTTTTCGACTGATTTCGCGAACACTTCTACCCTTTTTGGTCCCCTTTAGCTAGTGGAAATATTTCTATCATGGTACACTAAAGATAATAAAAGATAGATAGGAGCATTTACATGATTGAACTAATTGTATCGGATATGGATGGCACGTTGCTAGATGAAAATATGGAAATTCCGCAAGCAAATATTGATGCGATCATGCAAACATATAACATGGGGATTCCCTTTGTCGTTTGTACAGGTCGTAACTACACAGAGGCTAAGGTAAAATTAGATGAAGCAGGTATCCGCTGCCCTATCATCGGTTTGAATGGTTCTATTTTGTTCGATCGTAATGGTCAAGTTGAGTACGAGGTGGATATCGATAAAGAGACAGCTTTGGCTATTCTAAATAAAGGTTATGAAGTTGGCTATTATATGGAAGCTATGACAAGTAAAAATGTCTACTCATCTTCACTTGAACAGCGTATCGTTGGGATTACTGAGCTTATCCAAAGTTTAAATCCTGATATGTCAGTTGAAGAAGCGCGTACTCGAGCAACGCAATCTAATGAAGTGACTACGATTGATTTTCGTGATGATTTACGTACCTTAATCACTGAGGAGGGTCAAGACATCATTAAAATTACTTTTGTTGACGTTGACCCAGAAAATACCATCAAACCATTAGGTGAAGAAATTAAAGCAGCTTATCCAGATACACACGTGACCTCATCATTCAAATACAATATTGAAATTAATCATGCAGACGGTACTAAAGGGATTGCCGTAACAAAATATTGCCAAGAACATGGTTACAACATCGAAAATGTGGTTACTGTTGGCGATAACTTCAATGATTTATCCATGTTAAAAGTAGCTGGTTATTCATTTGCTATGGCTAATGCCGAACAAGGTGTAAAAGATGTAGCCAAATATGAAACGACTACAAATTACAATGCTGGTGTGGCCAATGCCATTCACCATGCCCTAGAGCTAGCAGGCGCCAAAAATTAAAAGCTTACTTTATGTTAAACGTATGCAAAAGGATCATGTCATCTGTCATGGTCCTTTTTACATACACTCATCTGCTAATTGGGCCTATATATGTAAACTAAGGCAATTAAGGTTTTCTGAATACAAAAATTAAGTTATACTAATTTTAGATAAATTTAAAAATTAGTTGTTACTGTTGCTCACGAGAAACGAAAGGACACAACCATTATGAAAGAACGAATTGGTTTGATTGATATAGGCTCAAACTCTATTCGCCTTGTTGTCTTTCAAGTAGAAGATAATTTAGCAATGCGAGAAATTCAGAATATTAAAATACCTGCACGTATTTTTCAATATATTACGGATGACAATGAAATGTCACAAGAAGGTATTGATACGCTAGCACGTATCATTGGCGCCTTTGCCAAAGAAGCTGCCATCCTGAAAGCAGACCGTATCTTACCAAAAGCTACAGCTGCTATTCGCCAATCAAAAAATAGGGATGATATTATTGACCAGGTACAAAAGAAAACTGGTGTGACGATCGAATTAGTACCAGAGAAAATGGAAGCTTTTTATGGTTTCTCTGCTGTTGCCCATTCTATGAGCGACCGTGATGGTATTTCAATTGACATTGGTGGTGGCTCAACTGAAATCACCCTTTTCAAAGATAAAAACCTTGTTGAATTTTTCTCATTCCCATTTGGGGTAGTTTCATTACAAGAAAGATTTTTTGAAGGTAAGGATTTTAACGATGCAAAAGCCATTAAGGAAACGCGGAAATTTGTGAAGCAATCCTTTGCTGAACATCCTTTCTTCGCTGATTTACAGTTACCAATCTTTGCTATTGGTGGTTCTGCGCGTAATGTTGCTCGTGTACACCAGATGCATACCAAATATGGTATGGCTGGATTACACGAATATACCATGAGTCCCGAAGAAATTGATGACGTTTATAATATCTTCGTAGAACAAACAATGAAAGATATGCTGAAATTAGAAGGTCTTTCTTCCAACCGTGCGGATATCATTATCCCAGCAATTATTGTTTTCCAAGAATTGATTCAAGCAGTGGCTCGCCCATCTTTAAATTCTCACAACAAGGGTTACGTGAAGGTATCGTCTATGAATATTTAGAAAATAAATATCCAGCAGCCTTTGATATCAATCATGTTGCCCAGGAAACAGTTGAAAGATTATCTAGCATCTATCAATTTTCAATGTCAGACGCCGCACAACGCATGGTGATTACACGACAACTGTATGATGCCTTAAATGAAGATGGCTACATTCAATTGAACGATACTGAATTACAATTGATGGATTATGGTGCATATTTATATAACCTTGGCGAAATGATTGAGCCAGGCAACGCATCACAACATACCTTCTACCTTTTATCAAATTCGAATTTAAATGGATTTTCACATCCACATCGATTAGCACTAGCTGTTTTAGCATCTTATAAAAATAAAACATTATTCGACCGATACCTATCAAGTTATGGAGAGATGCTAGAAGACAAACAAGTGGAATCCCTTCAAAATATTGGAGGCTTAATTAAATTTGCAGAATGTTTAAATGATTCGCATAATAATATAGTCAAAAGTATGGACCTTGTACGAAAAGGTGGTAGCCTAATTCTACGCATCTTCTATCAAGGTGAATTATTATCGGAAGTCTATCGTTCAGAAGATCAAAAGAAACATATTGAACGAGCGATTGGCAAAGACATCTCCTTAGAATTTATCCATGCAAAATCTTATCTAGCCATTTCTTAAAAGACAATATCTCTCCATTTCATCAACCATTTAATAAAAAGGAGAAATCAAAAAAATGACTGAATTAGTAAAGTTGGATCTTGATAACCCAGATTACTATGAAAACCGTGAAGTATCGTGGTTAAATTTTAACCACCGTGTGCTGCAAGAAGCAGCTGATGATCGTAATCCACTTCTAGAAAGATTAAGTTTTCTAAGTATCGGTACCTCAAACCTTGATGAGTTCATGATGGTACGTGTTGCGGGTTTACAAGATCAATATCATTTGAATATCAATGAATTAGATACCAAAAAACAATGGACACCAGAACAACAATTAATTGCTGTTTCTGAGAAAAATCATGAAAATAATGATTACCAATATGCACTTTACCAGGACTTGAAAAAGAAGTAGAAAACTATGATATCCACTTCATTAGCTATAACGAAGCACCAAATGATCATAAAGAACAAATGAAGAAATTCTTCTTTAATGAAATTTACCCTACACTGACACCCTTAGGTATTGATGCTTATCGCCCTTTTCCAAGTTTAAATAATAAATTAATTCATATTTTCGTGAACTTGAGCCGTGAAGGCGAACAACAAGTAGCCATTGTCCCAATTCCACAGTTAGTGAACCGTTTTTATCATTATGAAGAAGATGGCCATAACTACTTCATTTATTTGGAAGATATCGTGACCAACTTTATCGAAACGTTATTCACTGGTTACCAAATTGATTCTACTTTCCTATTCCGTGTTACACGAAATGCAGATTTAGATATCCAAGAAGACGGTGCCGAAGACCTATTAACAGTCATTGAAGACTATTTGGTACAACGTCGTAATGGTATGGCTGTACGGATTGAGGTTCAGTTAGAAAATAACCAAAATCAAGCGATTATCGAGGGGGATATTGAATACCTATTAGATGAATTGGGCTTATTCGAGCGTGATTTATACTTCGTCAATGGACCGTTAGATTTAACTGGATTAAACGATGCCATCGATGTTTTAGAAAATTACTTCCCACACTTACGTTACAAGCCATTTAAACCGGTTTATCCAGCGGAATTGCAAACTACTGACCTATTTAAATTAGCAGAAAAACGCGACATTTTCCTACATCACCCATATGATTCATTTAAACCAGTAGTTGAATTTATTCAAGATGCGGCGAATGACCCTAATACACTTGCAATTAAACAAACGCTATATCGTGTTTCTAGTAATTCACCAATTATCTCTGCCCTAAAAACAGCAGCAGAACGTGGAAAACAAGTTACCGTATTAGTAGAGTTAAAAGCACGTTTTGACGAAGAAAACAATGTACAATGGGCCAAAGTGTTAGAAGAAGCCGGTTGTCATGTTATCTATGGTAAAACCCACTTGAAAACACATTCTAAGATTGCCATGGTTGTGAAACAAAAAAATGGTCGCGTATACCGTTATGTGCATTTAGGTACAGGTAACTACAACGACAAAACCGCTCGTTTCTACTCAGACATGGGTATTATCACAACAAACGAAGGTATTGCTGAAGATGCAACTGACTTCTTTAACTACTTAAGCGGTTATTCTAATCAACCAGACTACCACTACTTACACGTATCTCCGTTTGATATCCGTGATAATTACATTGAAGATATTGAAGAAGAAATCCAATCACATAAAGTGAATGGAAATGGTCACATTATTGCCAAAATGAACTCTTTAACTTCTAAAGATGTGATAAAAAAAATGTACGAAGCAAGTCAAGCCGGTGTTAAAGTGGATTTAATCATCCGCGGTATTTGCTGTTTAGTACCAGGTATCCCAGGTGTTTCTGACAACATCAATGTCATCTCTGTTGTGGGTCGGTTCCTAGAACACAGCCGTATTTATTGGTTTAAGAACAATGGCGATGAAAAATTATTCCTATCATCTGCCGATATGATGACACGTAATATGATTCGTCGTGTTGAGATAGAATTCCCAGTTTTAGATAAAAATATTCATAATGAAATCATGGAAATTCTTAAAGTTTACTTAGATGACAACACGAAAGCTCGTTACAAATTACCTGATTGCTCATACCAATATGTAACAAATGATCTACCACCTGTAGATTCTCAACAAATTTTTATGAAAAAAGCACAACAAGAATTAGAAAAATCACGCAACAATGTGCCAAAAAGTAAAATGACTTGGTTTGAGCGTTTACAAAATCGTATCAATAAAAAATAAGCATTCTGATATAAACTGAATTATAAGTTTATGATGAAATTTGACACCTTTGAATGAATAGTATTTGATTCAAAGGTGTTTATCATGTACCATGAGATTTGTCGAGCGTTACCAACGCTATATCATCAATTGGAAGAAAGAGGAACAAAATGTTAACAGTAAATAACGTAAGTGTGCAATTTGGTAGCCGCAAATTGTATGATGAAGTAAATATTAATTTTCAACCAGAAAACTGCTACGGCATTATTGGTGCTAACGGTGCCGGTAAATCTACTTTCCTAAAAGTATTGTCAGGTGAACTAAGCCCTACAACAGGTAATGTATCTCTAGGTGCTGGTGAACGATTATCAGTCTTAAGCCAAAATCACTTTGGTTTTGAAGAACACACTGTCTTAGATACAGTAATTATGGGTAATGAACGTTTATATGAAGTACGAGAAGAAAAAGATGCCCTATACGCAAAAGCTGATTTCTCTGAAGCTGATGGTATTCGTGCTGGTGAATTAGAAGCTGAATTCGCAGAAATGAATGGTTGGGATGCTGAAAATGAAGCGGCTCAATTATTACGTGGCTTAGGTATTTCAGAAGATATGCACTACCAACTAATGAGCGAATTGCAAGAGCAAGATAAGGTAAAAGTATTACTTGCGCAAGCATTATTTGGAAACCCCGATGTATTATTACTAGATGAGCCTACCAATGGTTTGGATTCTGAAACCATCGAATGGTTATCTGAATACATCATCAATTTCCCTAACACTGTATTAGTCGTATCCCATGACCGTTACTTCTTAAATAAAGTATGTACACACATCTGTGATGTTGACTATGGTAAAATCCAACTTTATGTAGGTAACTATGACTTCTGGAAACAATCTTCTGAATTGGCTGCAAAATTACAAGCAGATGCAAATCAAAAGAAAGAAGAAAAAGTTAAGGAATTACAAGACTTTATCGCCCGTTTCTCTGCCAATGCATCTAAATCAAAACAAGCAACATCACGTAAAAAGACGTTGGAAAAAATCGAATTGGATGATATTCACCCTTCAAGCCGTAAATATCCATTCGTTGGCTTCGAACCTGAACGTGAAATTGGTAATGATGTGTTAACCGTTGAAAATCTTTCTAAAACGATTGATGGTGTAAAAGTTTTGGACAATGTATCATTCAATATTCGTCCAAATGATAAAGTAGCCTTTGTATCTCGTAATGATGTAACCACGACAGCTTTGATGGAAATCATTACTGGTAACATGGAGGCAGATTCAGGTACTTACAAATGGGGTGTAACCACCACCCAAACATACTTGGCCCGTGATAACTCTCATGAGTTTGAAAATAGCCAACAAAGTATTCTTGATTGGTTACGTCAATTTGCCAATGGTCCAGAAGAAGAAGATAATACCTTCCTACGTTCATTCCTAGGTCGTATGCTTTTCTCTGGAGATGAAGTAAATAAAAATCTTGATGTTCTATCAGGGGGCGAACGTGTCCGTTGTATGCTATCTAAGATGATGTTATCTAAAGCTAATGTATTAGTAATGGATGACCCTACAAACCATTTAGACCTTGAATCAATTTCAAGCCTGAATGAGGGATTAATCAAATTCAAAGAAGTTGTTTTATTCACATCGCATGACCGTGAATTTATTCAAACAATTGCAAACCGTATTATTCATGTAACGCCAAATGGTGTTGTTGACCGTATGGATACAACCTATGAAGAATTCCTAGAAAACAAAGACGTACAAGACCGTATTCGTAGCTTATACGCAAAATAAAGATGCATGCAAATGCTGATTATAAATTGCAGATCAAATTTTATTTGGTCTGCTTTTATTCAATTTACGGTTAAATTATCTTCAAAAAGCTTAAAAAATATTTTGCTGGGTATCTATTGACCCACAGATTTAAAGGAGGAGAACAATTTGAAATTTATTTGGCAATATGTCAAACGTTACCCGGGTAAATTATTGATTACATTCATCGCCACATTCGGTGTAGCTGGCGTAATGATTGGCTTACCCACTTACTTAGCACAAATGATTGATAACGCAATTATTAATGAAAATAGACCATTATTATGGCAATATGCCCTCATCATGGTAGGATTAGTTCTTTTATCTTTGTTATCACGTACAATCACTTCATATACCACCTCAAGTATCGTAAATGATATGACCATGAACATACGTAATGATGCCTATGAAAAAATGCAGTCCCTATCGCATCATGAGTTTCAGGAATTAGGAGTTGCTTCATTAACAACCCGTATTTCTACAGATGCTTTTGTGATTTTACAATTTATGGAAATGATCTTACGTCAAGGATTAGTATCACCGATGATGCTAATTTTCTCTATTGTCATGATTTTTTCAATTTCACCCGCGCTAGGTGTTTTCGTCATTCCAGTTTCCATTATCATCATTCTTTCCGTCATATTTATTGCTAAATACACGTTACCTATTTCTGAAAAACAACAGGCTAGCTTGATAATATCAATCGTATCTTACGAGAAAATATCACGGGTCTGCGTGTCATTCGTGCATTTAACAATGAAAACTTCCAACAAGGTCGTTTCCAAGAAGTGAATAAGAGTTACAAGAGCCTATCTAGTAAACTATTTAAAACAATCGCCATCACGCCGGCTATCTTTTCGTTACTATTAAACATGGTTATTATTACAATCTTATGGTTTGGTTCTTCAATGATTGCTGAAGGTAATATGCAAGTCGGTATCATGGTTGCTTTCATCGAATATGTATTCCATGCCCTATATTCATTATTGATATTTGCTAATATTTTCATGATGTTTCCGCGTGCATCTGTATCTGCTAGTCGTCTTCAAGAAGTAATGGATACCCCCATCACCGTCGCTGAACCAGATGCACAGGTAGCCATCACAGATACAGAAGAACATGGTACATTAGAATTCCGTAATGTTGACTTTGCTTATCCTGATGCATCAAAACCTGTGTTAAGAAATATTTCTTTCAAAACAGAACCAGGACAAACCGTTGCTTTTATTGGCTCTACTGGATCTGGGAAATCTACGATAGTTAAATTAATTCCTCGCTTCTACGACGTTACGAAAGGTCAAATACTTGTCGACGGTGTGGATGTTCGAAACTATGAGTTAAATGCCTTACGCAATAAAATTGGCTATACACCACAAAAAGCCTTACTGTTCACCGGGGACATTGCTGAAAATTTACGTTACGGTAAATTTAATGCCGATGAAGCAGATATGGAGCATGCTACCAGTGTATCTCAGGCTTATGAATTTATTCACCGTCTTGATACCAAGTATGGCACCCATTTAGATGAAGGTGGTGCTAACCTTTCAGGTGGCCAAAAGCAGCGCCTATCGATCGCACGTTCGATTATAGCTGACCGTGAAATCTATATCTTCGATGACTCCTTCTCAGCATTAGACTTCAAAACAGATGCCGCAGTACGTCAAGCATTGAAAGAAGAAACAAAAGATGCTACTACTATTATTGTTGCCCAACGTGTAAGTTCAATTATCCATGCTGATCAAATCATTGTCCTAGATGAAGGTGAAGTAGCCGCTCTTGGTACGCATAAAGAACTATTGAAATCTTCTAAATTATACTATGATATCGCATCATCTCAATTAAGTGAGGAGGAATTAAACCGTGACTACTAATCAAGTGGAAAAACAAGAAATCCCAACAAAAGAAATCCTTGCGAACTTATGGACCTACATCAAACCATATAAAGTACAATTTTTCCTATCCATGCTTGCAACTGTTTGGATGAATATAGCTAGTGTACTAGAACCAATTATATTAGGTTTAGCCATCACTGAGTTAACTGCTAATGTGGTAGATATGATGAAAGGCGTGCCCGGTGCTGGTATTAATTATCAATACATTGGTTTTGTAGCCGTAATGTATTTCATCCGTGGTTGTTTCTACTGGTCTGGTGAATTTCTGGGCCAATTTTGGTTAACGAATGTCGTCCAAAGTGCTATTTACGATTTACGTAATGATGTCGCGAAAAAAGCCAACCGTATGCCTGTTTCATATTTTGATCGTCATGCTACAGGAGATATTTTGTCTCGCATGACCAATGATATTGATTCAATAACGAATGCCCTACAACAATCTTTTATTCAATTTTTGAATGCCATACTTGGTATTAGTTTTGCCGTTATCTCTATGTTTATCATCCAATGGCAATTGGCTTTTATTATCTTGGCAACGATCCCTTTATCCTATTTATTCGCAAAATTAATCATTAATAAATCTCAATCTGCCTTCCAAGATCAAGCGAATGCTCTTGGTAACTTATTCGGCTATACGCAAGAACAACTAAGTGGTTTTACCGAAATTAAAGTATACGGTCATCAGCAAGAATCTATTGAGGAATTCAAACGTCGTAACAAATATCTCCGTGATTACGGATTTAAGGCAAGTTTCTTATCTTCATTAATGATGCCCCTACTGAGCACAGTAAGTAACTTGGGTTACGTAGCTACTGCGCTAGCTGGTAGTTTATTTACATTAGCTGGCAAATTGACTGTAGGTAACTTACAAGCACTGGTACAATATGTGATGCAAATTACGCAACCAATTCAAATGTTGACGCAATTAAGTGGTGTGCTACAAGCTGCCTTGGCTGCATCGCATCGTGTATTTGACTTTCTAGCAGAGGAAGAAGAAGAACAAGAAACCGTTTCAGGTCATCTACCTGCAAAAGTAAAAGGTGCCGTCGAATTTGATCATGTACGATTTGGTTATAATCCAGAAAAACCTTTAATGAAAGATATTTCACTAAAAGTTAAACCAGGTCAAACTGTAGCAATCGTTGGTCCTACAGGTGCTGGTAAAACAACCCTTATCAATTTATTAATGCGCTTCTATGATGTTGATGCTGGCGCAATTAAAATTGACGGTGTGCCAACAAAATCTATGACCCGTGAAGAATTAAGAAATCATTTCGGTATGGTACTTCAAGACGCTTGGTTGTACACAGACACGGTAAGGGAAAATATCCGCTTTGGTAAATTAGATGCCAATGACTATGAAGTACAGGAAGCAGCCGAAGTTGCCAATGTCGACCATTTCATCCATACCCTTCCAGGCGGTTATGAAATGGAAATCAATGAAGAGGCCAATAATATTTCCTTAGGTCAAAAACAATTAATGACAATCGCACGGGCCGTGATTGCTGATCCCGATATTTTAATTTTGGATGAAGCCACTTCTTCAGTTGATACCCGTCTTGAAAAATTAATTCAAGAAGCCATGAATAAAATCATGGAAGGCCGTACAAGTTTTGTGATTGCTCACCGTCTATCGACTATTCGTGATGCAGATCTCATCTTAGTGATGCAAGAAGGGAATATTACAGAATTCGGTACCCATGATGAATTAATGGCTGCCAATGGCTTCTATGCTGACTTATACAATAGTCAATTCTCTGAAGAGTCACCTGTCGAAGTATCATTAGGATACTCTTAATGGCTCATAGAACGCTCGATACAAGAAAAGGTGTACATGGGATTCAATGTGAAAGCTCACCAACACTATTTATAATAGAACCAAAAAAAGCAGTAGCGACTTCAGTGTCGCTACTGCTTTTTTGTATACATGGATACCTCTATTTATCTATATTTCTTAGCCCGTAAATTTCGGCTGTCTGTTGAAATTGCTAGCCCAGCTTCTTCTAAATTATAGTTAATAGTTGCTGATGCTAATTTATAGCACAAGGCAAAAACTGGTACGCTCAATAACATGCCGGCAATCCCAAAGAACGCACCACCTACTGTTACTGAAAATAAGACCCAAATGCCTGGCAGACCGACAGAACCACCCACAACTCTTGGATAAATAATGTTCCCCTCAAATTGTTGGACGATCACAATAAATACTACAAACCAAATAGCTTGTTGGAAATTTACTACGGCAATTAGTAAGAAACCAACAAAACCACCCATCACAGCCCCATAAATTGGGACTAAGGCCATTGACCCCGTTAATACGGAAACAGACAAGGCAAAGGGGAACTGAAAGATATTCATACCGATGAACACTAATGTCAGTAAAATACCCGCTTCTGTGACCTGACCGCTAACATATTGAGAAAAAGTTTGATTCGCTTCCGAACCAACATTGACCACATAGTTGGCCCACTTTAAATTGAGTGTGCCATAGATGATTTTCTTTAATTGGCGTATCAAAGTTTCTTTCTTAAATAAAATAGATGTCCCAAAGATGATAGCTACAAAACCATTAAATACACCACTGACTAGATTTCCTACCACACTAAATGTCGTGTCTAGAACGCCTGATGAAAAGCTTTGTATCATATCGAAAGCTTGTGTCCGCAACCGTTCAACATCCAAATTGAGTTGATTAAAAGTTGCCACAATTTCCGGATTATCCATGATATATTGATTTATTTTACTGTAAAGTAAATTAATTTCTGCTGGTACTTGGGCAATAAATGACCCTAACGTTTCTTGTAAATCTGGTACAACTAGGAAAACGATAAAGGAAATAATACCAACGATAATACTAAAACCAAATAAAATACCCACTACTCTAAACCATTTTCTATAACCACCTAACCATTTGGTCATATGCTTTTCAAAGAAGTTTAGCGGGATATTTAATACAAAAGCGAGTGCTGCTCCTAATAGAAATGGTCTTACAACGCCAATAATTGCATCAAATGCATTTTTAATCACTGCAAGATTGTTGATTCCCCAATATGACAAAACGAAAATGAACAATAAGCCCAATAAACGTTGCCACGTACGTTTTTTCTCCATATATCATCCCACTCTCTATTAATATTTCTTGATCCAAAGTTCATTAATATAATGATGATCTTCTTTATGAATCACGATATTTGCACGATTTCTCGTTGGTAAGATATATTCTTGTAAATTGACCAAGTTAATATTGCGCCAGGTATCGCCAGCCATCTGCATAGCTTTTTCAAATGAAAGTTGTCTGAATTGATAATAATAATCTTCGGGGCGATCCTTTGCTTGTAAAACTAATAAACGGAATCGTTGATAGAACCATTTTTCAATCATATCTGAGTCAGCATCCACATAAACAGAAAGGTCCCAGAAATCACTCATAAACACATTTGAGTTTTCCGCCGTCTGTAGCACATTGATTCCTTCAACAATCAAAATTTGTGGATTGCGTAACACATTTGACCCGTCTTCAATGATGTCATAAATTGAATGAGAATATTTCGGATAAACAATTTCTTCTTTATTGCTCTTCACATCCACTAAAAATTGTTCCAATTTCTCCATATTATAAGATTCTGGAAATCCTTTTCGATTCATGATACCCTTTTCCTGTAATATTTTATTTGGGTATAGAAATCCATCTGTTGTAACTAATTCGACATTTAATTTAGGATAGGCATGCGCTAGGAATAGCTTCAATAAACGCGCTGTAGTACTTTTCCCTACAGCCACACCACCGGCTATACCAATAATAAAAGGCGGTATTTTTTCAGAAATCCCCATAAATTTTGCCCGTTTTGTCTCTAACTGATTATAATTTTCACGATAAATAGAAATTAACTGGGTTAAGGGTTTATATACTTCGATTGCATCTCGAATCGTTAAGGAGTCATTCAAGGATGTTAGGCTATTCAATTGTTCATTAGTTAAATTAATATCGAATGGATTGTTTAAGTCCTGTAAGTAATGATTCCATTCTTTACGGTCGATGATATAGTAATCTCTATTCACTTGCATAATAACTCCAAACTTACTATTTTATTTTCCAAGTAATTTCCGTTAAACAGTGGACATTGTCTACACTATCGATAATATGATGGGTCACAAAGTGATCACCACGAGACAGTGTCTCATCTAAACTACTTAAATCTGAATGAACGGTACCTTCTTGATGTAGGTACATTTCTTTTTCATATGCGATGGTAAAGGACATAGGTTCATATTTTTCAAACCATTCCATACCTAAGGAATTTGATAACCATTTCAAATAAATGGTGTTGTTTACATGATTATTAACATCAATGTCTAAAAATTTTACTTCGAATGAATTTTGCTTGCTATCTTCTACTAAAGTTTTGGCTAATCGTTTACGACGACTAGGTTTAGCTTCAAGTACTACTTGATACCATTCGCCAATTTCTTCTGGTATTCTAACGATTGATCGCTGATTCAAATCGATTAATGCGAAAGTCGTTTCAGCTTCAACCAAAATTTCGTCATTGGTCGTTTTTAATGCGAAATACCGTTTACAGAAAAATTTGTTATAGGTCGTTGGTTCAGTGTATGCGATAATTTCTTCATTATAGCGTGGTAAGCGCTTAATATCAATTTGATTTTGTGTAATAATCCATGCCCAAGCCTTATCTCTAAAACCCTGACTATCTGCTGGAATACTTGTTTCTTGATTATTAGAAGCAATCAGCATGATATCTAGCAGTGCTGAAAGTGTCATTTCGCCAAATGCGTTACAATGAAAATGATGCACTTTTACTATTTCTTGGTATTTCAAACCCATGAGAATCCCCCTTGATGATGCCATTACCCATCATCATTTACTGTATTTACTAAATTTTATGTACAAAAATACGCTTAATTATCTATTGCGGTAATTGTAGTTGACCATATTCAGAATAGAAATGTTTGTAAGATAGGTAAACTGCAATCACTGAAGTAATAGCCGATGTAGCCACCATCATAAAGTAAATTAAAATCTGATACATGATAGAATCCATTGGTACTGCACCGGCTAACATCATACCTGTCATCATACCCGGAAGTAGGACCAAACCAACGGTACGCGCAGAGTCGATAGTTGGTTGCAATGAGCCTTTGATAGATTCTCGGATTATATCTGCAGATGCTAATCTAATGGATGCTCCCAGCGCTAATCGTTCGTTCACTTCTTGTTGTCCTTTTGCAAATTCATTATTCAAATTACGAAAAGATAGGCCAAGTACTGACATTGCATTACCTACTAACATACCAGTAATTGGAATAATCTGAGCTGGTACAAATTGAATAGATCCTGAGAAAACAAGCACCAGGATAGATACTGCCACACCACCCAAGATGGCAATCAAGGAAATTTTTAAGGCATTAGGAATTTTATCTGCCCTTTTAGCGGCATTAAATGCTGCATTAAAAATCATAAAGGCCATAATAATTGCAGTTACAATTTTAGAATCAATTTGAAAAATATAAGTTAGTACGTATCCAATCACAACTAACTGGATGACCATTCGGAACATAGCCCATAAAATTTCTTTTTCCAAACCTAGTTTTTCACGGTAAGAGATGAACACTGCGAATAAAACTAAGACAAAGGAAAACATTAATGAAGTTGGTGTTGTTGTTAATTGACTAGTCATTTGCTGCACCCTTTTCTATAGTTAATGCTCTATTCTTAATTTGAAAAATTCTATCCGGGAAAATATCATTATCTTCAATATGACTAACCCACAAAATAGATACTTTATGTTGTTGCTTATAATCAAGTAAAATCTCCCATACTCGATGACGATTTTCTTCATCCAATGAAGAGGTAATTTCATCTAGTAGCAACACTTTTGGTGGAAATAATAAATGTCGGATTAAACCCACGCGTTGTTTTTCACCACCGGAGATTTTATGAATTGATTTGTCCAATTCAATATGCGATAAACCAAATTGTTTCATAAATGTCAGAACTTTAGCTTCATCAAAGTCTGCATCATGCGCTTCAAAAACCAACTCGAAGTTATCTCGAATAGTTTGTCCAAATAAGTGCGGATTTTGAGCCACATAAGACACTGCTTTACGATATTCTTGATACCCCACAGCTTCAATAGATTTCCCCTCAAATAATATTTGCCCCGTCGTTCTTGGAATCAATGAGGAAATTAATTTTAATAGGGTACTCTTTCCACTACCTGATGGTCCTTCAATCCTGATCATTTCATCTTGTTCAATTTCAAAAGATACATCACTTAATAATGCCTCCTCGTTTGGTTTAAACGATACATTATCAAATGTTACGACTGATGTCATTCTTGCTTCCTCCTATTCAGTAACTATATGAATATTTTATCATAATTCCTAGGATTAATGGTGGAATAACAAGAATTCAACAAGCATGAAAACCTTGCTATGAAGGCGCTTAAATAAATCAATTGCTTTAAAAATTGAGTGAGTTATAATGAACCTATAATGAATTGAAAGTAAGAAGGAGCATATACAATGAAGTTATCAATTACGCCAGCAGCTCAACAATATTTTGTCGAAGAAATGGGACTGACTGAAGGCAGTCAAGTTGGTTTTCATAGCCGTGTTTACGGGAAAACAGCGGTTCATGAGGGATTCTCTGTAGGTTTGACCATAGAAGCACCCACGGGTAACGTACTTGCAGATCAAACCGTTGATGGTATTTACTATTACATTACACAAAATGATGAATGGTTCTTCAATGGGTATGACTTTGAGGTAGATTTCAATCCATCCGAGGAGAATTTTGTATACAATTTTATTGAACAAGCATAACTTATACTATATTATATAAGTACCCTATCACTAAGCAGTTACCTTAAAAGGAGTGTTTCAAAATGGATACAATTAAAAATTTATTCCTAGCCGCTGTTGGTGGCACCCGTTTATCTTATGAAAAAGCTGAAGAAACGCTAAAAACTTTGATTGAAAAAGGCCAAATTTCTGTTACTGAAGGTAAAGTCCTAAGTGAAGATATTAAACGAGTTGTTCAAGGTGATAATGGCGTACGTACTGAAGACCCTTTGGATAAAACATTATCCGAACGTATTTTAAATTTACAAACGCAAGTTGAAGCCCTAACTGAAGAAGTGAGCAAATTAAAGGGTACGAATACAGTTGCTGCAGATTCAATTGAAGTTGACGATACAACAACTGAAATTTAATGCATCATACAAGTAAAGTTAAAGGCATTTTGTTGCATAACAAGATGCCTTTTTAAGAATTGACGGTGATAATATGCAAAGTGATTCTAGCCGATTTCGTGAAATGGTTTCCGTTCTAGGTACATATGGTTTCGGTGAAATTAGACATAAATTCAAAAAACGGGAAAATGATAATCGACCCCAAGCACTACGCCAAGCTTTTGAAGAATTAGGGCCGAGCTTTATTAAAATTGGCCAAATTTTGTCAACAAGAAGTGATTTATTATCGGCCGAATATTTAACTGAGCTACAGAAATTACAAGAAAACACCCTTCCCTTATCTTTTGACGTTATTCAGGACCAGTATTATTCTGAAAGTGGTCATTTATTTGAGGAAGATTTTGCTTATGTGAACCATGAACCACTCGCATCTGCATCTATTGCCCAAGTCCACGAGGGCCAACTCAAAACGGGTGAGAAAGTAGTCATCAAAATTCAGCGACCTGAAATTGAAGCCCAACTAATCCGGGATATCAATATTTTTATTCGTGTCGTAGAAGCTGTGCCGTCAATCTTTATCGATGTCATTGTCAATCCTGTTGAAATTTTAAAAGATATTAAACGGCAGGTAATGGAAGAAATAGATTTCGTCAATGAAGCCCATAATATGTTGCGCTTTAGTGAAAATCACCGAAATCGGACAACTATAAAATCACCCTTGCCTTATTTACCCCTCACAAATAAACGTGTGTTAGTTCAGGATTATGAATCAGGTATTTCCATCGGACGATACATGCATTAAAGCAAGAATCCTATGATTTAGATGATATAGCACACAAATTGGTACTCTCTTATTTGTACCAAGTCTTTGAGGATGGTTTTTACCACGCGGATCCTCATCCTGGTAATATCATGATTCAAGATGGCAGTATTGTATTCATTGATTTTGGTGCTATGGGAAAAGTTTCCCCTTCAGAAAAGAAAATTCTAATCCAAATTTTAAGCGCCTTGATTGCCAAAGACATTGACCACTTAGTGAATCTACTCTTGCAAATTTGTAAGCAAAATAAACCGCTCGATAAAGTGCTTTTGTACCGTGATATTGATGATTTATTCGATAGATATTTTACTGCCGGAATGGAAGCTTTGAATATTGATGCTATTTTCCAGGATTTATTAAAATTTGGTCATCGCCATGGTTTAACCTTCCCATCGGAATATATCATGTTAGAAAAAACAGTAGCGATGGTACAAGGCGTTGCGCAAAATCTCAGCCCTAATTTAGATTTTATGCAAATATTCCAATCATTCTTTTTATCAAGTGGTGCAATCTCTTGGGAGAAATATGTCGATCCTAGTCTTTTAGCACGTGAAGCTTTTCGCTCAGTTAATACTATCAGACATCTACCAAATAAATTAGAGACCATGGTTGATAATATCAATAATGGTCGCTTAAATGTCCGCATTACCTTTGAAAATATTGATGAACGGTTACGAGATATTAACAGTATGATTAATCGCGTGATATTCGGGGTTATCCTATCATCGCTTATTCTCGCATCCACCTTTATCATCACTTCTGCACAAACTTACTATGCGGAATTATTAGGCATTGCCTTCTTTGTTGTAACGGCGGTGATTGCCCTTATCTTACTAATTTCAATGTTACGCGCACGCCGAAAATAATAAAAGGCACTGAAGACCTCCCAATAGGGAACTTCAGTGCCTTTTAAAACGTTTATTTAAATAGCGGCAAGATTGCACAACCTAGTAAACCTGGACCTGTATGAACAGCTAACGCTGAGCTTAACTGCACATCATATGCTTCTTCATAATGTGGCAAAGCCTCTTTTAGACTGGTCAATAATTTAGCTGCCGTCTTTCTTGCTGCTGGGTTTCCACCACATGATCCAAGTAAGTACTGGTCTTGGTTCTTGCCAGCAGACACCAGTAATTCTAATAGTTTATTAATCGTCTTCTCTTCGTTATTATTTTTAGAAGCACGGATTTTCGCAATTGTTGTATAGATACCATCTTCATCACAAGTAATAATTGGTTGGATATTTAGCAATGAACCAACGGCACCAGCCACACGGCCAATACGACCACCTGCAATTAAATATTTAAGTGTTGGTACATGGAAGAATACGTGACCGTATTCAACTGAGGCTTGCAACTTTTCCTTGATTGTTTGAAAATCATTTTTCATTTCAAAGTATTTAGTTGCTGCAACCATGAATAATCCTGACCCAATACCTACATTTTTTGTATCTAATAGGAAACAATCCACGTTGTCATATTCTTCCGCAATAAGACGAACAGAGTTATTGGTCCCTGATAGATTTGATGAAATCGTAATTGCAATAATTTGTGTAACACCTTTTGCAATTAAATTTTCAAATGCTTGTTGGATTAAATCTCCACTTGGCAATGACGTTTTGGGAATTTCTTCTTCCATACGTTCAAATACTTCTTGTGGTTGAATGGTTACGCCATCTAAATAATGACCATCATTAAAGTTCACACTTAAGGGCAGAACTTCAACGTCATATTTGCTGATGACATCTTGAGGGACATCAGATCCCGAATCTACTATAAATCCTAACTTTTCCAAAATAATACCTCCGGTTACTTATTCATTGTCTGACTTTTCTTCGTTTTCTTGCTCAATTAAGTCGATAAATTTCTTGGCAAAAAGCAAGTTTGTGATCATCTCACATGCCAAGAAAATAATATAGCGGTCATAATCCTCTTTACTTGCATAGTTTAGATTATTTTCATAATCATCGGTTTTATTTAAATACACATTACCACTGTGCTTAATTGTTTTTTCTAATAGTTCACAAAATTGGTTATAGGCATTTGAATTTCCCTGTGAATTGGCAAGAAAAATTAATACGCGTCGGATATCTTGAATCGAAATGACTTCTTTAAATAAAGTAATCACGATTAAATAAGCGATATGTCGTTTGTTGTAATGGCGTTTAATTGGTTTCGGGATCAAATTTAATTTCACATAATTGTTCACCATCGATGAAGTAACTGGAATCTTATCATCTGAGAACACTTGAAATGGTTCTAAATACTTAGTTACTACGGCAATCAATTGATCCATATAAAGTGGGATTTCTGTAATTTCTTCCCATCTTGGCATCCGGACCTCATCTAAACTTTTTACCCATTTTTCATACGCTTCTTGTTCTTCCACTTGTCTCACCCACATATATCATTATAACTACATTATATCATAAAGTTATGAACACCATATACAATAGTTTTCATAACAAGCTATTTTACAAATTCTTTATCTTTTGCCTCTTCGCGGCCACGATGGCCAGTTAATCTTTGGTTCAGACATGTCTCTCATAACTTTGGTTTGTGTTTGCGATGTCTCATTATCCAATTGTTTTTCCCCATCAGTAGGATTAGATACTTTTACCATTGCATCCTGAAAATCTGGATCCTTTTTCCCTCTAATCAAGCGAATTTTATAACGTTCCTTCATCAAATTACGAACTGTTTTAGGTGAAACTACTTCGTTATTTGCTGTTTTAATAGCAATAAAAGTTAATACCTCTATATAAGACATTGCAAGGGCTGTTGTTACTAATGCCGCTGTGGTTCCAGAAATGATACCACCTGCCACTGAGCCCGCTCCGGGAATCAGTTTCGCTAGATTTGAAACGATCAGACGTCCAATATAAGTTGCTGAGCCCGTTCCACCAATAGCACCCACAATACCTAAGGTTGTCGCATGATCTAGTGATATACCAAAGATGGCTGTTAAATGGGCCATCATACCGATTTGCATGGGGACTAAGACCGTTGCATCTGAAAATGGTATTGGGGTAAACCCTACCCCAAAGGTCGATACAATATATTTGCGCGCCCAACGTCGCGCGGCTCTTGCTTTACGGTCAATATCAATTTGTTGGGCATTGTTAAAAGCTATATGTAAGTTCTGGGGTAGTAAACCAAATGACCGTTCGACCAATTCTTTTAAACCATAGGCTGGTATCGTATATTCAGGTGTTACTTGGTAATCTTTTACCATCACACGAATGATACTTTGAACTGGTAAATTTAGATTTATTAAATATTCTTCAAACTTCAGTGCTTGTTCACCGATTGCCTGAGTCAAAATTAAAATAACCGGCATTTTTTTCGATAAATCCTCGATTAATTGAATTTCTACTGGTTCAATGCGGCTAATATTTGCATTCAAACAATAATACGCAACATGCATCTTCTCATTATTCTTAGCCATATTGGTTAATGTTTGGTTTATATCATCAGATACTTGCTTTTGGGTCACTGCATCCAACTCTAATCCTCGCGTATCATAGAGCACCATTGGGATGTCATCTTTTTCAATTTTTTGTAAATGTTTGGTAATAGGCTGGCCAATACCAGTTTCTGCTAATTTTTCTCGAAATATACTGTTAATCAGTGTGGACTTGCCTACACCCGTTTTTCCTATTACAAGGATATGTACTTTCTCGATTTTCTCAATCTCTGCTTGGGTTTGTTTCGTCAATTCACCTGCAAGATGCCAATCCATTTTAGGAGCCATATATTTTTTCACCTCAAAATGTTTCCACTTTTTAAAACGCTTACAGTAATTATAATACACTTGTTTAGATATTTGCATAGTTATAATTCTTATCATGTACTTTACAGTTATGCTATACTACATGTGAAATATCTGCAAGTTGCTTAAGGAGGAATTCGATGTCTACAAACTCACACTCAAACGAAAGAATCAATTTACCCTATCCGAAGTCCTATTATATCACGAATGAGGTTCTAAACTCTATCACTCATGGGATTGGTTTTATTTTGTCGATTGTCGCAACAATCTTCCTTATTCGCAAGGGGTTAACAAATGAGAATCCCATCGAAATTGTTTCTTACATCATTTATGGTTTGTCTATGTGTATGCTCTATTTAGCTTCCACGCTATACCATAGCCTTTCATTTACCAAAGCATCTGGCATCTTAAAGATTATTGACCACTCTTCAATTTTCCTTTTGATTGCAGGATCGTATACCCCTTATGCCCTTGTAGCAATTGGTGGTAAATTTGGTTGGTTCATCTTTATTGCCCAATGGTTAATTGCCTTTTTGGGTATCTTTGGTAAAATCCTCTTCTTGGATAAAATGAAAAAATACTCAACTTGGTTATATATCCTTATGGGTTGGTTTGGTGTCATCGCAATACCGCAAATGATTGAAGCAATCGGTACTGGTGGTATCATGTGGTTAATTGCTGGTGGTGTGACCTATACGGTTGGTACCATTTTCTATGCCCATGACGATTTCAAATATTGGCATGTTATCTGGCATTTATTTGTCTTAGGCGGTAGCATTTGCATGTTCTTCTCCATTTTCTTATACGTTTAAAAACAAAAGGCATGGCTCCGGAATAGGAACCATGTCTTTTTTAACGTTTTTTCAATTGTTTGATTCGGTGAGTACTTTTATAAAATTCATACTTTAAGGCTAAAAATTTCTCACAATCGAGTAAAACATCAAAAAGGATTGACCGTGTTTCGAACTCTTTTCGACTTTGCGGTAGAGGGGAATTACGATATTCATCCTTCAATTGGCCTAATTCATTGCGTAGTTTTGCTGCTGTATTCGATTCAGATAATTCTTGACTAACATGACGGAAAAATCCACTTAAATCATAAGTTTGATCGGTTAATTCATAAATATTATCTAAGGAATCATTAATATCAAATAATAGTGTTAATTGACTCATACGCATCTCAAAATAATTAATATAGTAATTGTCTACTTGCCCGGAAATATTATTCTCAACCTCCTTCATGGCTAGAAATAGGCCATGCTTAGCCAAATCATTCGTTTGATCGATTGCTTCATATACTAGAAAATCTTGGTGCTGTGGATCATCCATCTTATCAGCTAAATTATTTAAGATGCCTTGCATCTTTTCTTCAATTTCAGATTTCACTTGATTCATCTGGTTACTAGAGGATGTTTGATACAAATTAACAATCATGGCAATACCGACACCAATTACCAGTAATAATAATTCATTAATCCACCAGTCAAAACTCGACGACTGTTCCAACAACAAATGCGAAATGAATACCGCACATGGTGCAATCGCATTGTCACTCTTCAAAAAAACTGCTGCCGGATATGTGATCAGTAGGTACAATGAAAATACCCAAATCTCATAACCAAATAGTTGAAATAAAATTGTTGCAACCGTTAAACTGAGTAACATTGTCAAAGTAATATTACCGATGTATTGAATGGTTTTCTTACTCGTTTCGGCTAAGGATAGGATTGCGATAATCCCTGCCGATACAGCGTAATTCAAGCCCAACCATTGTGCTAGAAAAATGGCTACAAAAGTAGCAGTCGCATATTTTGCACTCTTTATTGCAATATTCATAATTACCTCCCCAAGCCTTATTCAGGCTTATTTTAGCATAAATTGAAAATTCCTGATATGAAAGCGTGCCATTACGGTAAAATTCTACAAAAAAGTGCGCAAGCAATATGAAATATGTTAGAATGGTATAAGCGAGTAAGATCACATTTCTAATAAATTAACAAAAGGAGCATACAATGATTTTTAAAGTAACTTATCAAAATTCACGTCAAGAAGTTCCACGTCGTGAATCAACACATACTATGTATATTCAAGCAGAAACTAAACGTGAGGTACGTGCTTATCTAGAAGAAGAAACCCCCTATCTAGTTGAGTTTATCCAACCTCTTGAAGGTGCTCATTTAGAGTATGAACAACAAAATCCAGACTTCAAAGTAGTGGAGCTTTCTAATTAATGAAAGTCGACATAAAAAACAATGAAGTTGGCGTTTTCGCCTTTGGGGGATTAGACGAAATCGGTAAGAACTCTTACGGTATCCAATTTCAAGATGAAATACTATTATTAGATGCTGGGGTTAAGTTCCCAGAAGACGATTTACTAGGTATTGACTATGTTATCGCTAACTACCAATACTTAATTCAAAATGAACAAAAAGTGAAGGGATTATTCATCACTCACGGTCACGAAGACCATATTGGTGGTATTCCTTTCTTATTAAAACAAATTAATATTCCTATCTATGCTGGAAAATTAGCTATGGCCTTGATTAAAAACAAACTGGAAGAACACGGTTTGCTACGTGATGCTGAATTGCACATCATTGATGAAGATTCAGTTATCAAATTCAGAAAGACTTCAATCTCTTTCTACCGTACAACTCACTCTATTCCAGATGCAATGGGGATCGTAGTCAAAACACCACCAGGAAACATCGTATTCACTGGGGACTACAAGTTTGATTTCACACCTGTAGGGAAACCAGCTGATATCCATAAAATGGCTCAAATCGGGGAAGAAGGCGTCCTACTACTATTAGGAGATTCTACAAATGCTGAAGTACCTGGTTTTACAAAATCTGAGCGTGTAGTTGGTGAATCACTATCTGATATCATCTCAAATATCGACGGCCGTATTATTTTTGCATCATTTGCATCAAATATTTCTCGTTTGTCTCAAGCAATTGATGTAGCAGTAGCGCAAGGTCGTAAGGTTGCTGTCTTTGGACGTTCAATGGAATCTGCGATTAAAAATGCAATTGAGCTTGGCTACTTCAATGTAGGTGAAGATGCTTTCATTCAAGGTAGTGAAATCAACCAATACCCTGCTAATGAAGTATTGATTATGTGTACAGGTTCTCAAGGGGAACCAATGGCTGCTTTATCTCGTATTGCCAACGGTACACATCGCCAAATTTCAATTCAACCTGATGATACTGTTATCTTCTCTTCAAGCCCTATTCCAGGGAATACTTTGAGTGTTAACCGTGTGATCAACCAATTATTAGAGCTGGCGCTGAAGTTATTCACGGTAAAGTGAATAATGTCCATACTTCTGGTCATGGTAGTCAAGAAGAACAAAAATTAATGTTAACATTGATGAAACCTAAATATTTCATGCCTGTCCATGGTGAATACCGTATGTTAAGTATTCAAGCGGACCAAGCTGAATTAGTTGGTATTCCTCGTGAGAATATTTTTGTGATGAAGAATGGGGAAGTCCTTGCACTAACCCAAGAGTCTGCTCGCCGTGCTGGTAGCTTCCCTGGTGAGGCTGTCTATGTAGACGGTAAAGGTATTGGTGATATTGGTAATATCGTCTTACGTGACCGTCATAACCTTTCTGAAGATGGTTTAGTGCTAGCAGTTGTTTCAGTAGACTTTGCTAAGAATGAATTGCTCGCTGGCCCAGATATCGTATCTCGTGGATTTATCTATATGCGAGAATCTGTTGGCTTAATTCAAGATGCGCAAAAAGTAATTCGAACAACTGTCATTGGTCATCTAAATTCTGGTAAGAAAGTAAATGAAAAGATTTTACGTGACGCAATGCAAAATGCGCTCCAACCCTTCTTATACAAACGTACGAAACGTAATCCGATGATTATGGCTGTCGTAATGCCTGTCTAAGATTGATTATTCATTATATAAAAAGGCTGAACCAAGCATTGCTTGATTCAGCCTTTTCTGTGTACCATTATTTCACTAAGTTGTTTTGAAAAGCATAAATAGTTGCTTGTGTTCGATCTTCTACTGCTAATTTACTAAGGATATTGGATACATGCGTTTTGACTGTTTTCAGTGTGATGAATAATTCATCCGCAATTTCTTGATTTGATTTACCTGCCGCAATGAGTTGTAATACTTCACGCTCACGACTCGTTAAATCATCATGGAGATGATGTTGATTGGCTGCTACTTCATGGGCAATTAATTTGTCGTTTACGGTTGGTGCAATGACCGATTCACCTGCATTCGTACGACGTATGGCAGAAGCAATTTCATGGGCAGCTGATGTTTTCAAAATATAGCCCTTAGCGCCTGCTTCCATTGCAGGGTACACTTTTTCATCATCTATGAAACTTGTAACAATTAAAATATTGGCCTCAGGCCATTCAGCCAGGATTTCCTGGGTAGCCTGGATGCCATCCATATTATCCATAACCAAATCCATCAAGATAATATCTGGACGTAAGGCTAGGGCCATTTTTTTGCCTTCTAGACCATCTTTGGCTTCACCTACGATTTCGATATCTGCTTGAGTTGATAAATAAGTGCTCACACCTAATCTGACCATTTCGTGATCATCCACTAATAAAACACTAATCATTGCTCTCCTCCATTTGTCTAGGAACTACAATTTGTACCAGGGTCCCTTGATTGATAAAACTAATCACATTCACAGTACCACCTAATTGAGCCACGCGCTCACGAATATTTTTCAAACCATAACCACCGCTGTTACTTACCTCTTTTTCCATATCAAAACCTACCCCATCATCAGAAAAACGCAAATAAATGTTGCGGTCTTTTTCGTATAATTGGCATTCGATAATAGTGGGATTAGCATGACGCAAACTGTTTGATAGCAACTCCTGAACAATTCGAAATAGGTGATTTTCAACTTCAGGTAATAATTGAACATCATTTACGCTGGCTTCGAAATTGATTTTGACCTTCGTTTCTAATTCTTTAAATAGTTGCTCAATCCCCTTGGCCAAGGATTGATTAGTAAGGGAGATTGGTCGTAGATGTAACAATAAAGCACGCATCTCTGCTTGGGCTTGATCAACCATATCTGCTACTTTAGCGATTAATTGTTGATTAACCGGATCTATTCCCTCAGACTGCTCTTGAATAGCTGATAAAAGCATGGTCATAGCAAATAGCTGTTGACTGACTGAATCATGTAATTCACGGGCAATCCGTTGGCGTTCCTGCTTCACTAATTCATTGCGATCTAATTGGGAATTTGTTTCATCAGCCACCGTTTTCGCTTGCAGGGCTACTTCCATATTTTGACCAGATTCACGGATTTTCTTCAATGCTATTTCGACATCTTCTGATAAATAGATGCTATCTGAAGTTTGAATTAATACCGGATCATCATATTTCCGTTGCTGTAAAGCGCGTAATTTAGCCAATAGCAATCCTTCATCCTTGAAAAGAAACAAATATAAAATGATGGTGGCGATAAACGCAATCACTATAAGAATAAACAATACACTAATGAGCGGCATGAACATCTGTAAGAACGACTGATAATGCCACTGCAATTTGAGTGTCCCAGCAGCAATATTGATGACTAAATTTGCAATTACACTCGATAATAACAAGGATACCCATATAGTTAAAAATATAGCTAAGAAGCGACGTCCTTTCATAGGAAAATCACCTCAATACGCCCCCAACCTTGGGAAATTTGTAAATATATTTTACGATTAGCTTTTTCATATTCTTCAGTTTGAAGATTACGGCGTTCATTATTTAAAACACTTATATCACCGTTCCAAGAAATTTCACTTCGGAAACCATTTGCATGCAGTGAGAGGCCTACGCCTTCCGGGACAATAACTTTTGTTTGCCCAAATACTTGATTAATCACAACAACATTCGTACCCATGGGCACTATGGTCGAACCAAAATCGATAAAATTATTGGCATAGAGATAATACATTTCCGTATCTTCCCAAGCATATATCGTTTCTCCGTATCGTTCTTTGTTGAAAAGTTGTTCGAATTGTAAAAAAGGTTTATCATATTTTTGACCGTCTTCAGCAGCCACTATTTTTGTTTGACGTACTGCTAATTTATTTGAATCTTTACGTTCATGCGTTTTGACAAATGTAAAATAGAACAAAGCGATTGCAATCAATGTCACAATAATCCCACTAACATATCTCAGTGTAATAATACTCATAAAGATGAAAAAACACCCAGTCGCTACTAATAATGCATTTTCCAAACGCCGATTTTGATTATTTTGACTTTCATGCAATTTTACACGTTCCGCTATTGCTAATAAGAAGCAGCCAAGCGCAAACAAAAAAATATTTTGCGGTAAGGCAAATAGACCTGTGATAATTATTAGCACAGCAAAACACGCAAAAATCAAATATCGATTTTTCATAACTTCCCGCCATTCTTTCTTTGATATCTCCATTTTATCTTATTTTATGCTTTAATGGTAATCCATCCACTGTAAAAATACATGCGGCTTTAGTCGGAAAATTCTAAATGATTGCATGAAAGCACGTCTAGTTACAAAAAAAAGTGCACACCCTCCAATGGAAAGTGTGCACTCGCTTGATTATACGATTAGATAGCATCAACGCTAGTAATTTTAACTGTCATGTCTCCGCCTGGTGTAGCGATTGACACTTCATCACCAACACGTTTGCCAATTAAGGCACGTGCAATTGGTGATTCGTTAGAAATTTTGCCGTCTAGTGGATCTGCTTCTGCTCGACCAACAATTGAGTAAACTTCTTCATCACCATCTGGCAATTCGATAAATGTAACTTTACGACCTAAAGATACGATTCCTTCATCTACTGAATTAGGATCGATAATTTTAGCATATCGTACCATTTTTTCTAATTTTTGAATTTGACCTTCAACAAAAGCTTGTTCATCTTTTGCTGCTTCATATTCAGAGTTTTCTGATAAATCTCCGTATGAACGTGCAATTTTAATACGTTCTACGATTTCTTTACGTTTAACAATTTTTAATTCTTCTAAATCATGTTGAATCTTTTCAAGACCTTCTTGGGTCATTGGATATGTCTCTTCTGCCATACTTCTTCTCCTAACAACATATATAGTACTATTAACCAAAAAAGATTAATAGGAACACAATATCATGGAAATGCATATTTTGCAATACACTTTATATAATATTGTTAAAATTAATTCTATTCTTCAATATTTAAATCAGCTGGTAATACGGAGCGGATTTTAGTTGTCATTAAATCGATGGCAACATTATTGGATCCACCTTCAGGAATAATAATATCCGCAAATTTTTTCGTTGGTTCAATAAATTGCTCATGCATAGGTTTTACAACTGTTGTATATGCATCAATAATAGAATCTAATGAACGTCCACGTTCAGCCATATCACGTTTAATACGACGGATGATACGGATATCATCATCTGTATCAACAAAAACTTTAATATCCATTAAATCACGTAAGTCTTTATCTGAGAAGATTAAGATTCCTTCGATAATGATGACTTCTTTTGGTTCTACTGTAATTGTTTCTGTACTACGGTTATGTTGTGTAAAATCATATACAGGCATTTGAATTGCTTGGCCATTCAATAAAGCTGTAATATGTTGGTTTAATAACTCTGTATCAAATGCTAATGGATGGTCGTAATTTGTTTTCACACGTTCATCCATCGTTAAATGACTTTGATCTTTATAATAAGCATCTTGAGGAATATAAGCTAAACTTACATCTCCAAATTCTTCCATAATTTTACGCGTTACAGTCGTCTTACCAGAACCTGTACCACCTGTTACACCAATAATAATTGGTTTGCGCATAAAAAAACACACCTTCCTAATATTCAAAAAATTAGCTCAAATTCACTGCTATTAAATATAGAGAAAAATTCTCCTAATTGCAAGTAAATTCAAGCTATTTTCTATGTTTTATGTGTATATATTATAAATCTGCGTTTGCTTCTGTTACATATTGTTCAACAAGCGCCGCATGTTCTTCATATGTTTCAGAGTAGTAAACTTCCCCTGTTGTTAAATCCGCTACAAAGTATAGGTAGTTAGATTCAGTTGGGTTCATTGAGGCTTCAATCGCTTCAAGACCAGGATTATTAAATGGTCCAGGGCCTAAGCCAGTATTAATGTATAGATTATATGGAGAATCTACAGCTGCATCCTCATTTGTCACGTATGCAGAATGTGTATTATTCGCATATAAAACTGAAATATCTGATTGAATCGGCATATCAATTGCTAATCGGTTATTAAACACACCTGCAATCATTTCACGATCTTCTTTGGTTGATGCTTCCGCTTCAACTAAAGATGCTAAAGTTAAAAATTCGTGGAAAGTTAAACCAGAAGCTTCGATATCTGCCGTATGTTGTAGGCGAATATTTTCCATTTCTGAAACCATCATAGTAACTGCATCAGCAACTGTTGCTGATGAATCTAATTCATAGGTTGCAGGATATAAATATCCTTCCAATTTGTAACGAACATCCTCATTCTCAGAAACATCCGTTAATAAATCAGGATACTGTGCTAGCAAGTCACTGAATAGACTTTCATCTGTCATCTGTGTAAGAACATCTGCTTGTTCTAATCCCATAGTATCTGCAATAATTTGCGAAATATCTTCTAATGAACTACCTTCTGGAATTGCTAGCGTAGCCACTTCAATTGTTGCACCTTGCTGTAATTGATTTGAAGCCTCTTGGAATCCTAAGTTTTTATTTAATGTATAGGTCCCTGCTTCAATTGCATCTTCACCAGTTAATCTTAGGTAAGTTACAAACAAGTAATCATTAAAAATAATCCCTTGATCATCTAAAATCTTAGCTATATCAGATGCAGTTGAGCCTTCTGGAATCTCCACTTCAACAGTTTCATCCGAACTACCAAAGCCACCTTGAATAGCCATGAACCCTAATGATAACCCTGTAACCACTAACAAGCCAATAAACACAAGAATCACCCACATAGTGATTTTTGAAGCCGTCCCATTTGATTTCTTATCAATTTGTTTTTGTTTCTCGTAAAATTCTTCACGCGCTTTCTTAGACATATAGCGACTCCTCTTCTAGTAAACTAATATAACCATTATACATGAACAGCCAAAATAACAACATAAAAGTTGGTAAAAACCAACAAACGTAAAAAAACTGTAATATTGAACAGGAGGTGAGAAAAAGCGCTTTGGCCCTAACCACTGGAGAAATAGTGCCGTGGCACATGAAATGTGACGCAAACTATTTTGAAGTGGGCAAGGGACAGCTTTGTCGAACTCAACTACAGAATGTGAGCACGAGCGGTCAGACAGGATGTGAAATCCGACTGCAATTGAATCTACATCAAAAAACACGGTAAGGTAACATTCCCCTAACCGTGTTTTTAACAAAATTGCACTACACTGCTGCTTGCGTCTTAAAGTCATTTGCTTTCAATTTCTTGTACTTTATAGTGTAGAAGAGAATGATTAAAAGCGTGAACACAATCAGAATTGACGTTAAAACAAATACATCAGTGCGTATGCTACCACCTATACCGAATAATTGTCTGTAGGCATCTACAGAATAAGTAATTGGTAGGTAGGGATGGATCGCTTCAAAGAATGGATTTGACAATTGAATTGGATAGGTACCACCTGAACCTGACAGTTGTAAAATCAAGAAAATTAACATTATGAAAGAGCCAATTTTATCAAACAATAAATTAAATAACATGACAATCGAAATTGAAGTTAAGGCCGTTATTATCGTTACGAGTAATGTTTTACTCATAGAAAATGTTTCTAAACCATTCACTGTATGTAATAGAAATACCATAATCAAGGATTGTAAAATACCAACCACTGCCAACACAGAGAATTTACTTGCCCACCAGCTGATGCCATTTTTAGGGCGACCTTTAGGTGTATAACTATCGAACATTAGATTTAGGGTAATTGCACCGATGAATAAAGCAACAGACATCATATATGGCGCCATCCCTGTACCATTATTTGGAATTGGTGCGGTTTCAGTTTGATTAGTGTCGACTGGTTCTGCCATCATGTCATACGTATTGTCAGTTGCATCAACTTCGTTCAGCGTTTGACTACCATTCGCTAACTGTGTACTTAATTCAGATGTACCATCAGCGATTGTGCCTAGGCCGTCACCTAATGTTTGTGATCCATTCGCCAATTGATCTGCCCCATCTGCAATTTGCCCTGCACCATCTGCAAGTTGGCTAGTACCATCAGTTAATTGACCACTATTAGCAACTAGTTGGCCAGTACCATCAGCCAAGGCTTGTGTACCTGCTTGCAATTGAATGGCGCCATCAGCCAAAGTGCCTGTTTGGCTATTCAATGTATTTAGACCTTCACTCAATTGATTAGAACCATCTGTTAGTGATAAACCACCCGCATTCAATTCTTGGGTACCGTCATTCAGTTGACTCATACCTGAAGCTAATGCAGTAGCACCACTTTGTGCTTGATCTATTCCAGCATCCAGTGTCTGTGCGCCCGCTAATAAGGTATCGCTACTAGATGCCACTTGGTTAACGCCATCAATTAAGGTATTGGTACCATCATATAAAGCATCATACCCTTCAGTTAATTGATGAACACTTGCTTGTAAATTAGCAATCTGGCTACCAATTGCCGTAACATCAACGTCTTGCAAACTAGATAGAGACGATAAATCAGTAGAAATCGTTTGAACTGAGCCCGCTTGAGTAGTGGCCACTGTCGTAAATTGGTTTGCAACAGCCGTACTAACTGCAGCCTCTTGTTCAGGCGTTAATGCAGCCCCGCTTGCTTCAATTGCTGTTAAAACAGCTTCTGTATTACTAGCTGGGTCACTAACTGCTACAATACTGGTCAATTGTGTTTGCACATCTGCCATTGCAGTCGATAATGTCTCTAATTGGCCAGTAACATCTGATAAGTCTCCAGCTAAACTTGAATTCTGTAAACTACTATCTAAATTATCTAAACCTGATTTCATTTGATCTAATCCAGTTTGTAAAGCTGTTATTTTCGCAGCCTGTTCTTCGCTTGTTAGACTCGCATTTAATTGTGATAAGCCATCTGTTAAAGCCTGACTCCCTTCAGCTAATTGCACCATGCCATCGTTCAAACTATTAGCGCCATCTGCTAATGTCACTGTATTATCAGACAAAGTAGTTAACCCAGCACTTAGAGTAGCACTACCATCAGCTAAATCGCCTGCACCGCTAGTCAATTGACTTACGCCCGATGTCAAGGCAGGCATACTATCTGTTAATTGACTGGTACCTTCGTTTAAAGCCGTAGCACCTTCGTTTACTTGACTGACACCATCAATATATGTGTTTAAACCAACATCTAAGCTATCTGCTCCATCAGCAAAAATTAGACTTGATGATGCTAAAGTGTTTAAATTTTCTGTTATTGTAGCATTTCCATCTGCAGCTTCTTCTACACCGTCTTTAATTTGACTACCACCATCCGCAGCATCTTGCATTTTATCTGCCACAGTTTGTAATTGTGCAAAAATTGTTTCCGCGTATATTTTAGTCACTTCGCTAGATACGGAATCCTTAATCGTATTAGCTGCAGAAGAGGTTAGCTTGGAGGCAATATAAGAATGTCCCGCGCTGGTTTCATAATTTAAGATCATTTGTTTGGGTTCATCTTCAAGTAAGCTCGTGGCGTTTTCTGAGAAATTTTCGGGAATGGTGATGACCATATAGTAATCACCATCTTTTAATCCAGCCTCAGCATCTGATTTTGACACAAATTCAAAATCCATTTCATCTGAATTTTCCAACTCATCCACTAAATTATCCCCTATTGCTAAGTTTTCATCATTATATTGAACTGCCTTGTCCTCATTCACAACGGCTACTGGTAAATTCGCAAGTTTTCCATATGGATCCCACATAGAACTCAAAAAAATTACTGTGTATAACGAAGGAATAAAAGCTATCCCTAGTAAAATAATGATCATTTTTTTCTTTGTAAATATTGATTGCCATTCTTGCTTAATCAAAGTAGCACACGTCCATTCTTATTCTTTTTCGTTAGAAGTAACAATTGATTCCCAATCTATAACATTCACTTCATTAGTGCCTGCCATTAATAATGATTCAAGTGTATATTTTTGTAATCGTTGTTTAAATAATTGCTCAGCATCAGAAAATACATCTAATACTTCGCGTTTTTTATTCTTAATTTTATCAGCATGTAAAAATACTTTTTCTGCTAAATTTGTTGGTCGAACAAAACTTTCTTTGCCCTCAATCGCTTCATAAATATGTAACATCGTCATATCTTTAGGTGATTTCTTTAATACAAAACCGCCATCCTTACCAGCTATAGAATGCACCAAACCTGAAACCACCAAAGAACGCATGATTTTTTTCAGGTATGAATCAGACACCTCAAGACGCCGACTTAAAATTGTACTTTTTATGGGACGGTGATCGGCCTGGGTTGCCAGCATAATCATTATACAAAGGGCTTGTTCAACCCCACTTTTCATCTTCATTGAATACCCTCCATTCATGGATGAAATTTATCTATGGATACATTCTATCTCTTGATGATTTCATTTACAAGTATTTTCCACTCTTCTCATCAATTATTTATTTCGTTTTTTCCATGAAAAAAGCACCCAAAATCAATTGGATGCTTTCTCTCTTTTATTGACATTTACTTAAAGCGACAGATTATAAATCTTCATCTTCGATAAATGTTGCTAATACTTCTTCAACCATATCCCATTCTTCTTCAGTTTCGATTGGGTTCAGTTGACCTTCGTAGCCGTCGCCACTTTCTACATATGAGAAGGCTTGTAATTCTACACCTTCGTCATCAGAAACGCCTGCTGGATATACGATAACGTATGATTTTCCAAAGTCTTCTGAATCAAACGTAAACAAGATTTCGAATAATTGTTCGTTACCTTCTTCGTCTACGATTGTAATATGTTCATGGTCTGCGTGGTCATGTTCGTGATCGTGGTCATGTAAATGATCATGCTCGTGGTCGTGATGTTCAGTCATGTGTTAATCTCCTTTAAATTTAAAATCTAGGTAAAAATCTATTATACACCATTACGATGGGTGGGCATCTAAATAATTTTGTAAAATGAGTACTGCAGCTAACTTATCGATGACCTTTTTGCGTTTCTTACGACTTACATCGTTCGCAATTAACATCCGTTCCGCTTGAACGGTCGTTAAACGTTCATCTTGGTAATATACTGGCAAACCAAAGGTATCTATCATTAATTGACCATATTTTTGTGAAGCTTCCGCTCGGGGACCAATTGAATTGTTCATATTTTTGGGTAAGCCAATCACAACGGCTTCTACCTCATACTCTTTAATCAATTCCGCCATACGGTCGGTACCAAAATTGCCACTTTCTTCATCAATCGGAATGATTTCTATCCCTTGTGCAGTCCACCCAAATGGGTCTGAGACAGCAATGCCTACTGTTTTAGAACCCACATCTAGTCCGATGTATCGCATTAATTACGCCCAGATTGTTTCATGTAGTTCACGATTAACTCTTCAAGAATTTCATCGCGGTCATGATAGCGAATGATATTACGTGCTTCGTTATGACGTGGAATATAAGCTGGATCACCAGATAGTAAGTACCCAACGATTTGGTTTACTGGATTGTAGCCTTTTTCTTTCAATGCATCATAAACGATTTCTAATGTTTCTTTGACGCCTTTTTCGTTGTTATCACCGAAATTAAATAGGACTGTTTCATCTTTATTAGTCATCAGAACACCTCCAAATATTATCTATAGTTTACCGAATTATACAAGTATTAACAAGAAATCGCCACTATTTAGCAATAATTTCTTTTGCAAACGCAAGTGCATCGGCGATACCAGCTGGATTTTTACCACCCGCTTGAGCCATATCTGGTCGGCCACCGCCGCCACCACCAATTTTTGGTGCTACTTGTTTAATCATGTCACCGGCTTTAACGCCAGCTTCGATTGCTTTAGGGCTTACCGCAATTAGCAAGTTTGCTTTTTCTTCCGCTGATGTTGCTAATACTAACACATCAGAAGATGCTTTTTGTTTCCATTCATCCGCAATTTTACGTAAATCATCCATAGAACAATTTGGTACATTTTGCGCGATGATGGTTAATCCGCCCACTTCTTCTACTTGATCAAAAATTTGACCTGCTGCTTGCGCATTCATTTTATCACGTAATGCACCTAATTGCTGTACAGTTTCTTTATGCTCTTCTCTAAATTGTGCAAAACGTCCTACTAAATTAAAGAATTTCTTCACTTTCAAACCTTCTGCTAATTCTTTTAGAATTGCTTCTTGTTGTTGGTATTCTTGAATAGCAGCTAAAGAAGTAACTGCTTCAATACGACGAACTCCGGCACCAATACCAGATTCAGAAGTGATTTTGAATACACCGATTTCTGCTGTATTAGCGACGTGCGTGCCACCACAAAGTTCGATTGACCAATGGTTTACATCAACCATACGCACTTCATTGCCGTATTTTTCACCAAATAATGCTTGAGCACCAGCTGCTTTTGCTTTATCAATAGTTGTGACAGTTGTAACAACTGGGAAAGCATCTGCAATTGCTTGGTTAACTTTTGCTTCCATTTCAACTAATTCATCCGGTGTAACTTGACCGAAGTGAGAGAAGTCAAAACGTAAATGGTTTTCTGTCACCAATGAACCAGCTTGATTTGCGTGATCACCTAATACATCTTTTAATGCTTGGTGTAATAAATGAGTCGCAGTATGGTTCTTTTCAATAGAATGGTGACGACGACGGTCCACTTTCAATACAACCGTTTGGTCTAATACCAATGGCGCTTCCAAGACAACTTCATGTAAGTGTTGACCACCTGGTGCACGAACAACATTTACTACTTTACCAATCAATTGGTCATTCTCGTCTACAATCACACCTGTATCAGCAATTTGTCCACCCATTTCAGCGTAGAATGGGGTTTGGTCTGCAACTACATAAACTTCACTACCCGCTTGTGCAAGTGAGACAAATGCATCATCAGCAAGGATTGTATTGATACGTGTTTCTACTTCTAATTGGTCATATCCAACATATACAGAATCAACATCAATTTCACCTAAAATATCTGATTGAACTGCCATACCCGTAGAAGATTTACGTGCTGCACGTGCACGTTCGCGTTGTTCTTGCATCGATTTTTCAAAACCTGATAATTCAACTTCAATACCTGCTTGTTCTAAATATTCTTGTGTCAATTCTAATGGGAAACCATAAGTATCATATAATTTGAATGCTTGTTCCCCAGGCATTAATTTTTCATGTGCCGCTTTAAGACTAGAAATGACCTCTTCAATAATCGCTTCACCTTCATTAATAGTTTCATTAAAGCGGTTTTCTTCTGTCACAATCACATCTTGAATGAATGATTGATCTGCTTTCACTTCAGGATAGTAAGCTTCCATGATATCTGCAACAACTGGTACCAATTGTGCTAAGAAATTGCCCTTGATTCCTAAACGACGACCATGCATAATTGCACGACGAATTAATCGACGTAAAATGTAGCCACGACCTTCATTAGATGGCAATGCACGGTCACCAATAGCAAAGGTAACTGCACGTATATGATCAGCGATTACTTTAAATGATACATCCGTTAATTTTGTATCTCCATATTTTGCCTTTGTGCCCAAAGCTTGAACAGCTTCGATGATTGGCATGAACAGATCAGTTTCAAAGTTAGTTGGTGTATCTTGGATAACTGAAACCATACGTTCTAGACCCATACCCGTATCAATATTTTTATGTTTCAATGGTACATATTCACCATTTGGTAAGTGATTGAATTGTGAGAATACAATATTCCAGATTTCTAAGTAGCGTTCATTTTCACCACCTGGATACATTTCTGGGTCTTCATCTGGTAAGTCTTGATATTTTTCGCCACGGTCATAGAAAATTTCTGTATCTGGACCACAAGGACCTGCACCTAAATCCCAGAAATTATCTTCTACTGGTACATAGTGGTCATCAGTTAAACCAGTTGTTGATTTCCATAAGGCTACTGTTTCAGTATCTTCAGGATAGTAAGTCATATATAACTTGCTTGGGTCTAAGCCTAACCATTTTTCATCAGTTAAGAATTCCCATGCCCAAGGAATTACTTCTGCTTTGAAATAGTCCCCGATTGAGAAGTTTCCTAACATTTCAAATAGTGTATGGTGACGAGCTGTAACCCCAACATTTTCAATATCGTTGGTACGAATTGATTTTTGAGAGTTGGTAATACGCGGATTTTCAGGTACAACTGATCCATCAAAATATTTTTTAAGGGTTGCTACACCAGAGTTAATCCACAATAAAGATGGATCTTGAACTGGAATTAAAGAAGCGCTTGGCTCCACACTGTGACCTTTTGTTTGCCAGAAGTCTAACCACAATTGGCGTACTTCTGCTGATGTTAATTGTTTCATATTTTCCTCCTATAATAAAAAACATAGCCCTGCAAATTGAGGACGACTATGCGCGGTACCACCTCATTTGCAATGCTATGTTTACATTACCTCTCTAGTTGCTGGATAACGCTAGCGCGTAGTCTTTCGACTATTGAATAAAGAAAGAGAGCATTTTATTGGTTGAGTGCTTGCACCTGATCACTCTCGCTTAGGGTCAATAAAATATGGTTCTTTCTGCTTGTTGGCATTCCGGCCATTTACCTACAAATTATACTGACAGATAGCGGTTTTTGTCAAGTTTTTATCCAGATCCTACCTAGAAGTCATACGGACTGATACCAGCCATACCAATCATTGGATCAATCTTTTGAGAAATGACCAATTCAGCCGTCAAATATGATTCTTTTTCTTCATTTGAAGAATCTGTTGCACTTGCCACCGGACCATAATGCATCGGTTTTTTCCCTGTATTCTTTGTATCACTACTTTCGTCAGCTACTGTTTCTGCTACAAAATCCATGCCCTCTTCAGCCATTTCCGCTAAGGTATCACTACTTTCAAGCAGGAAATCCTTTAATTGTGTTTGACGACTGGCGTCTACATTTTGAATGGCCGTTTGAAATGCATCCGGTTCACCACACATGATTAATGACTGTTTGGCCCGTGTAATCGCCGTATATAGTAAATTACGTTTCAGCATCCGGTGATGTTGGCGGACTAGAGGTACAATTACAATCGGAAATTCGGACCCTTGTGATTTATGAATAGATGTACAGTAGGCCAAAGTAATTTCAGCAAAATCATTTCGTTCATAAGTAACTTCAGTTTCGTCGAATTTGACGACAATTTCATCTACTTTGTTGGTCGTTTCTTTGGCAAAAAAGATCGCTACGATTTCACCTAAATCACCATTGAAAACATTTTTTTCTGCTTGATTTTTCAGTTGCAACACCTTGTCACCAACACGAAAAATTTGTTCAAAATAGGCTAATTCTCTACGTTTACCATCAATATTTGGATTTAAGGTTGCTTGCAACCGTTCATTTAGCGCATTAATACCTGCTTGACCTTTATATTGGGGTGCAAGTACTTGAATATCTCGTTTATTGTAGCCTTTTTGCATCGCTTTTTTAGCGATAATTGCTACCAAATCGGCTACTTGGTCTGCATATACCTTAAAAAATGACCTATCAGCTTGATTCACCATCAAATCTTTCGGTACAATGCCCTGTTTAATTTCATGCGCTAATTGAACAATTGTTGATTGGTTTTTTTGCCGATAAATTTCATCGAGCTCCCTTGTTTTCACCGTTTGCGAAGATAATAAATCGGCTAGGACTTGGCCCGGTCCAACAGAGGCAAGTTGGTCTTTATCGCCCACAAAAATCACTTGCATAAAAGAAGGTACACTTGTTAGTAGTTTAAAGGCTAGCCAGGTATCTACCATAGACATTTCATCAATAATTAACAAGTCTGTTTCTAATTGGAAATTAGATTCATCTGAATCGTCACGGTCATCTTCTTCCCCAGTTAAGCCCAATAAGCGGTGAATTGTCGATGCTGGCAAGTGAATCATCTCTGTCATTCGTTTCGCTGCACGTCCTGTTGGTGCAGCTAAAGATATGGGAAAAGCACCTGGATCATACTCATCGACATTTAAAGAAATATTATTCAAGCGTGCATATAAATGCACAATACCATTCAGTACTGTCGTCTTCCCAGTACCTGGTCCCCCAGTTAAGATAAACATCTTCGAGGTTAAAGCTTCCTTGATGGCTTTCTTTTGGGCATTGCCATACTGAATACCAAAATCATCTTCTAATTTGTTGATTTCTTCATCCAAATCAACACCAGGATAGGAGGGTTGATATTGTGGTTGCTGCATCTTGCTCATCATTTTGGCTATGCCAACTTCAGCATAATACAAAGTCGGTAAGGCTACCCGCCCCTCTTCAGATACTATGACGCGGCCCGTTTCATTCATATCCGAAATGGTAGCAGCAATGCTGTCCCCGTCAATAAATTGACTTTGGCCTTGCATTAATACCTCTTGTGTCTTTTCGATTAAAGGTTGCTCCATCACATATGTATTCCCTGATTCGAAGGTAGCGTGGTTCAAGACGAACGTCACCGCACCTGCAATACGTACAGGTGAATCTAGTGGAAAACCAATATTTAAAGCAATTTGATCGGCTTTTTGGAAACCAAAACCGCGGATATCATCGATTAAAATATAAGGATTTTCTTCTATCAATGTGATTGCTTCATTATGGTAAAGACCATAAATTTGTGCTGCTAATCGGGATGAAAAGCCCATTTCTGCTAATTTGACGAAAACTTGCTCGTTACCTCGTTGAGCTTTGATGCGTTCATGTAGTAATAGTCGTGTTTTTTTGGATAGCCCCTTTACTACACTTAAACGATCTGGTTCATTTAAAATGACTTCAACCGTCTCTTCACCAAATGCATCTACAATCCTACTAGCTAATGTTTCACCAATACCTGGAAATTGCTCTGAAGATAAGTAACGTATTAAACCTTCTCTAGAAGAAATACGTTTTGCTTCATAAGATACCACTTGGAATTGAACACCATATTTGGCGTGGTCTACTAATTTTCCTTTAAATAAATAGGTTGTACCATCTTGAATTGTTGGGAAATTTCCAGTCATGACAATTTCGTTTTCTGAATACATGGTATTGGTCTCATCAACCGAAACCGACATCACCCTATAGAAATTTGTTTCATTAAAGAAGAAGGTTGCTTTTACTTCACCAATGACATAATCCACCTGTGGCGCATTTGTTTGCTCCATATCCATCCTGGCAATTTCCCCCTTTCTTACTTTTATCATCCTGCCTATTATACCACAGCTACCCCAGGTGAAAGGTAAAATCCACAGACTGTTATTACCAGTACAACAAAAAGAGACATGACCATGACATCACGCCTCTATTATGTTAGTTATTGAATTGCATCGTCTGAATATATGTTAAATGTCTAATTAAACGTATTGTAGTTCTTTGACTGCTTCATTTTTAAATGCAGCATCAATAGTACCGCCACCTAGGCATTCTGCACCATTGTAAAATACAACGGATTGTCCTGGTGTAATTGCGCGTACTGGTTCAGCAAAAGTAACTTTTGCACTACCATCTTCAAAGATATCCACATGAACTTGTGTATCTTTTTGGCGATAACGGAATTTTGCAGTACAATCAAAAGATTTCGCTGTAAATTCGTCATCGATAAATGATAAATCGCTTGCCATTAGGTAGTCAGCGTATAATTTATCGTTGTGGAAACCTTGTCCAACATACAATACATTTTGCGCTTGATCTTTACCTACAACAAACCATGGATCATCTGTTTGGCCACCGCCACCGATGCCTAAACCTTTACGTTGGCCAATTGTGTAGTACATTAAGCCCATGTGGTCGCCCATTACTGTACCGTCTTCAGCAATCATCTTACCAGGTTGAGCTGGTAGGTAGTTACCTAAAAATTCTTTGAAATTCTTTTCGCCGATAAAGCAAATACCTGTAGAGTCTTTTTTCTTAGCTGTTGCTAACCCTGCTTCTTCAGCAATTCGACGTACTTCAGGTTTTTCTAAGTGACCTAATGGGAACATAACACGTTGTAATTGATCTTGAGATAATTGATTAAGGAAGTATGTTTGATCCTTATTATTATCTGCACCACGTAACATATGCACTTTTCCATCTTCATCGCGTTCAACTTGAGCATAATGTCCAGTTGCTACATAATCTGCACCTAATTCTAATGCATAGTCTAAAAAGGCTTTAAATTTAATTTCCTTATTACACATTACATCCGGATTTGGTGTACGATCGCGTTTGTATTCATCTAAGAAATAAGTGAATACCTTTTCCCAATATTCCTTTTCAAAGTTAATTGAATAATAAGGAATACCGATTTGACTAGCTACTGCCGCAACATCTTTATAATCTTCCGTCGCTGTACAGAAACCATTTTCGTCTGTGTCATCCCAGTTCTTCATAAAGATACCGATAACGTCATACCCTTGTTCTTTTAGTAATAAAGCTGTCACGCTGGAATCAACGCCACCACTCATTCCTACAACAACTCTAGGTTTTTTTGTTGATGAATTATTTTCTACCACAACATCACCATCTTTCTGCCATAAATTTACGATTTAAGGTCGTATTTCTGGTTGATAGTAGATATAAAATCACAAGTCTAAAGTATATACCCAATATAAAAAAAAGCAAGCGATACGCTTACTTTTCTCCTATATATCGTTATATTCTAAGCAATTTCTTCAAGTACACCACGTTCAACAAGATCCGCTTGTAAATGCTCAATGGCTTCTCTCAAAGGTTGCAAGGTATCATTCTTATAAACATTGATCGCTTGCATGCCATTTAAATTCGTTACATTCATGGTAAAGCCCTCTAAATCTGAGGACACTTTCATCTTGAATAAAACTTCACGACTATCATTGAAGGTTGGTTTCACCACGCGTTCAAATTCAAAATTACCTTGCTTACCTTCTTGGAAACCATAGTCACGTAAGGTATACTTTTTCACTGTATCTGCTAATTTAAAAGCTTTAGTTGCACCTTTTAATTGTACTTTTTTTGCAAATGCCATTTCTTTTCCCCCTATTATTTATTTAATAGATTCGAAGATATCTAAAATTTGGTCAATTTCTTCTGTCGTTGTGGGTTCACCGAATGAAATACGTAAACTTTGTGCAATTCGTGGCGAATCTTCGCCATACATTGACACTAATACACGTGAAGGTTCTAGTGAGCCTGCGGTACATGCTGATCCAGCTGATAGATATGCGTCTCGTAAATCTAACTTAATAAGCACTTGATCAGATTGATGATTTGGCCAATACACATTTAAAACATGTGCTAATTCACTCGTTTGAGGACCATTGATATGTAATTCAATACCTCTTTCCTTAGCACCAGCTAAGAAGTAATCTCGCATTTCATTTAGGTGCGCTTGATGACCAGCCATATTATTGTATTGTTTTTCGATGGCTTTGCCCATACCTATAATTAATGGCAATGCTTCTGTACCCGCACGTTTTTTATTTTCTTGGTTGCCCCCTTTGACATAAGGTGCATAGTCAGCCGTAGCATTACGATAGTACATAAATCCAATACCCTTAGGCCCATAAATCTTATGGGCAGACATTGATAATGCATCAATATGTAATGATTCTACATCTAATGGGACGTTTAAATATGTTTGGACGGTATCTGTATGGAAGAAGATATCACGTTCATGCAATAAATCACCAATTGCTTGGATATCTTGCAATGAACCCACCTCATTATTCCCTGCCATAATCGAAACGAGAATCGTATCAGGACGAATCGCCGCTTTTAGTGCATCAAAATCGATGTGTCCTTCTTCATCAAACGGTAAATAGGTCACTTCCATGCCTTGACGTTCAAGATGACGCATGGTTTGGTATACACTAGAATGTTCCGCCTCTGTTGAAATAAGATGGTTTCCTTTATCTCTTAAGCGATTAACTGTTTGCAAGATGGCAGAGTCATTCGACTCAGTCCCACCTGAGGTAATGATAATATCGTCGACTTTTGCATTCAAAGTCTCTGCAATTAAGCGTCGTACCCCTTCTACTTTTTGCTTTGATGCACGTCCTATCTTATATAGCTAGATGCATTTCCAAAATCTTCTTGCATGGCTTTTGCGACAACTTCAATGACTTCTGGATCCATTGGTGTGGTGGCCGCATAATCTAAATAGATGCCGTTCATTCTTTTCCTCCTGTAAATTTTGTTTTTTCCGGATATAAAAATTGTAATAACTCTTTCGAGATACGCTTACCTTGACCATATGCAGGGTAAATATGCATCATCATCATTGGATTAAAATTTGCTTCAATTAAAGCATAATTATCAGCTGTTGCTGGTTCATGAATATCCAAAATCATTAAATCAAGTCCCGTAATATTCACTTGTAACGTCTTCGCCATCTTCACAGCAATTTCCTTATAAGAATCATGCATATCTTCCAACATCTCAATAGAATCTCCACCGGTTGAGATATTTGAATTTTCACGTAAAAATACTTGTTCACCTTCTGGTACGATACTTGTAATATCATATCCTTGCTGTCTTAATGTATTAACCTCAATCGCACCAAGCGCAATAATCTCTAATGGGGAACGGTGATCGTGCCCCCGTTTGCTGTCTTGGTTTTTCAACGCTACAAGCTCTTCAACTGTAGATTTACCATCACCGATAACATTAGCGCCAACACGATTGACAATAGACAAGACTTTACCGTCTTGTACATAAAAACGATATTCTGTACCAAAAGCAAAATCTTCTATCAACACAGCGCCATCTTCTTTAAAGGCAATCTCCAAAGCATCTTTAAACTCTGCAGCACTTGCCCCATGTTTAAAAATTGAAATGCCTAATCCCATATTAGTTGATTTTGGTTTGATGACAAAAGCTTTTGCCACATATAAATCTGCCACTTTCATGGCTTGGTCAATCGCTTTAAATTCTAAACTTTGTGGCACACGAAAACCAGCCTCAGCTAATACGCGCTTCGTCACAACTTTATTTTCCATTACATAATGTGCTACGTATGGATCCTTGCTTGTAATATTACCGTTCTTCACGATTTCTTGATGTTCCTTGTAAGTAAAGCGCAACATCTGGTCGTCACGGTCTAAAATTTCAAATTGATACCCTTCTTGAATCGCATCGAACATCAGAATTTGCGTTGAAAGTTCCATATCTTCAAAACCACCTAGCGCATATGGTTTTTCCCAGGCTGATTGGTATAACTCTTCAGCAAAAGTTTTACCTGCTAGTAAATAGCCCTCTGTATCTTTCATTGCTGTCATCATTTGTGCAGCTGGCGTTAAACTTGGATCTTCAATACGCGCTTGCATATGGGTTGTTACATCGATAATTGCTTGGTCGGCATCAATTGCTTGCAACATCTCTTGCATATCGGCTAATAGTAGTCGTCCCTCTGCTTGCATGCTAGTCATATCAAAGGCACCTTCCTCGGCAACCTGTGTTTTCATTTGAATACCGTATCGCACTTCATCCATATTGGTGTCTTTGTCGGACCAAATTAAATATAAGATGAAATACTTCATAAAATCGATATCGCTAGCTTTGATACCGTATGGCGCATCCGGTTGAATATCTAATAAACGAAACTCTAGGTACTTAATTCCTGTTGTGAGTAATGAACGTGCTTTCTTTGCCCCTCTCAAACGGACATTTGAATAAAATTCTTTCTCGGCAATTAGATGTTTATTTGTCACATTTTCTTCTAAATAAGTGACATAATCTTCTAGATTGTCATAAGTAAAGATAACATCTGACTTATTGATATAGCCCAGGTGTGAATTTCGGATAGAGCGAATGGGTCCATCCTCAAAGGTATCATGCTTGTCACGATAAAAAGATGCATCAGCTACAGGTGCTGCACCAAATAAGTAAACCAGTAGCCATTGGTAGCGCAAGAAGTTCCGTGCTAATCGTAAATAAAAGTCTGATTGGAAGGTTTTTAGACTACGTGTATCGCCCTTTTTGACGATAAGTTCTGTATGTAATTTATGAATAAAATCTGGTGAAATTTGCATATTAAAGTGAATACCAGAAATCATCTGCAGTTGTTTACCATAAGCTTCAACTAGATAGTCACGGTAGGCTACTGCATCCAAATCTTCCAAGTCTGCCACTTTGATTTGGTCAACATTTGGTAATTTAGGAGGCATTGAATATGGCCAAATCCGTTCATCATTGTCTAAGGATTCAATTGCCACTTCATGGATTGCTTGCAACCATTCTAAAACTTCACTCGATGTATATGCAGGGGGGGTCACCAACTCCAATTGTGATTCCGCAAAATCGCGTTGAATATAGAAAGCAGATGTTGAACCATCGACTTTTTTAGGATGAGGAGATAAGGCTAAATCGCCATCTGGTGTGATGCGGTGCCCTTCTCGTTCAATTCCTATTGACGCTTGCTTAAAGGCGTGTTTCATATCTGCTTGTTGAATGAATGTTTGTAACCAATCCATATTGCACTAACTCCTCATATACTCTACTAAGCTTGCACCGTTATGACGAACTCGATGCATATTACCTGCTTGCTTCATTTTATCATTAAATCACTTATGAGACCATTTATGAAGCTCAATTCTTCTATTGATAAGAACATACATTCGCAGGACTGCAGTGATTATGGTACAATTTGGATAAAACATTCATGTAAAGGAGGCGAAACCATGCCACAACAAAATCCCTTAGCCTATCGAATGCGACCTCGCACCATCGAAGAAATTATTGGTCAGAGGCATTTGGTTGGGGAAGGTAAAATTATCCACCGCATGGTCAAGGCCAAACAATTATCTTCTATGATTTTATACGGTCCGCCTGGTATTGGTAAAACGTCAATCGCATCTGCGATAGCTGGTTCAACCAAATATGCTTTCCGCAAATTAAATGCGGCCACTGACAGCAAGAAAGATTTGCAAGCTGTGGTCGATGAAGCCAAATTTTCTGGTGGTATCGTATTACTGCTAGATGAAATTCATCGTCTTGATAAAACAAAACAAGATTTTTTACTACCCCATTTGGAATCGGGTTTAATCACGCTAATCGGTGCGACAACTGAGAATCCCTTCATTAATACGAGTCCAGCCATTCGGTCACGTACGCAAATTTTTCAACTCCAGCCCCTATCTGATGAAGATATCATGCTTGGCTTGAAACGCGCGCTTGAAGATGAAGAACGTGGTTTGGGCAATTTTTCAGTAATTGTAGACGACAATGCCTTAGAACATTTCGCTCATGCCGCATTTGGTGATCTCCGTTCATCGCTAAATGCTTTAGAACTGAGTGTGAAGTCCACTGACGCAAGTGAAGATGGCAAAATCCATATCACACTCGACATTGCGGAAGAAAGTATGCAGATGAAGTCATTCTCACATGATGCCGATGGTGATATGCATTATGATGTTATTTCAGCTTTTCAAAAAAGTATCCGCGGCAGCGATGTCGATGCAGCCCTCTTATATGCGGCTCGCTTAATTGAAGCGGGTGAATTAGCAATTTTATGTCGACGCTTATTGGTCATTGCCTATGAAGATATCGGTTTAGCCAATCCAGGTGCCACTGAACGTACAGTAGCTGCCGTGCAAGCTGCTAACCAGTTGGGTTTCCCTGAAGCGCGTATTCCGCTTGCAAACGCGATTATCGACCTCGCCTTATCACCTAAGTCTAATTCTGCAATTGAAGCCATTGACGCAGCACTGGCAGATGTACGTTCAGGTAAAGCAGGATTAATTCCAGCCCATTTAAAAGATGCGCATTATAAAGGTGCTAGTCAATTAGGGCATGGTGTTGAATATAAATATCCGCATGCCTATCCAAATCATTGGGTCCGTCAACAATACTTACCAGATACCTTAATTGGTCGCCATTATTACCAAGCTGGTAGTACTGGCAATTACGAACGGGCTTTAGAAGAAAATAGACGTAAACGGGAAAATAAATAAGCTGCATTCAGATGCAGAAACTTGAACTTTAGCAGAAAAAGATGTATGATAATGACAAGAAGAATTACTCTGTAGTGTTCGAGATTTCTTACAATGTGTTGACCGAACAATTAGCTATCTAGGGAACTGCCAAGGTTTATGGACGTAACGCCTCATCACGAGGACTGCCGAAGTAGATATGTAGTTCCCACCTGTATATCAATGCGGGTTCAATACAGATAGATTTCGTCACGGCACATAACGGAGCTCTTCCATAAAATTAAATTTTTAGGGGGATGTAGCTTTAGCTACATCCTTTTTTGTATGCTCATTTCTAACATTCCACTTGGTAATTATGATTGTCTGATAGCTTAAACGCTTACAATATTTATCCATAGTGGTATAATATAAGAAAGGAGCGTGAGCAAAATGTATCAAGAATATTCACGTATTTTAGCCCCAATTGATGGATCAGATGAATCTAAATTAGCCTTTAAGAAAGCGGTAGCAGTAGCTAGCCGGAACAATGCTACTTTAATTGTCGCCCACATTGTCGATACCTCCGCCTTCCAGACGACGAACATGTATAATGAAGTAATCCCTGAAGCAATTACTAGCAGAGCTAAAGTGATGCTCGATGAATATAAAGAAGCTGCCCACAAAGCAGGTATTGAACATGTCGAAACGGTTTTAGATTATGGTTCGGCCAAATACCAACTTTGCCATAGCTTGGCAGGTGACTATAAAGCTGATTTAATCATGCTAGGTGCCACTGGTCTGAATGCCGTGGAACGCCTATTTATTGGTTCTGTCTCTGAATATGTGATTCGTAATGCACCATGTGACGTCCTGGTTGTTCGAACTGATTTAGATAATACACAAATCAAACATAGTAAATAAGTATATAACGCAACATTTAAAATGCGCTTGAGATGTAAAGAACAGTTATAAAATGTAGGAAAATGACAATGTAAAATTGTTGGTTTTCCTACATTTTTTATATACTCTTCTTATCCCCTATAGAATTGGAGTGGAATAGGAATGAGAAGAGATATCAGAGAAGGAGTGAAAAAACATATGATTGATGGCATAAAGCC
>NZ_NEEY01000059.1 GCF_002252085.1 Aerococcus sp. 1KP-2016 | reverse complement strand
AGAATTTATTGTAAAATTTAGTTGAGTCATTACCTAACCTCCATATATTGTTTTGTGGTAAATACAATTATACAGGAGTCAGGTTAATGGCTCTTTTTCTTTTTACACAATTATATGGACTTAATCTTCATTCTTGAAAAAAATGCCTAAAATTATAGAATGGCAAGTTCATTCTTGAAAAAAACGCCTAAAATTATAGAATGGTAAGTTCATTCTCTAATCGCAGTTTTCGCAACAAATATAGGACAACTCCCCTCGAGAATTGTCCTATATTTTTCCCCAGCCTCTTCTTTGTCATTTAATCAACCATCATTGTTATATTCATGTTAAATTATGTACATGCTTTTTCAAAATTGTTATAATGAACAATATCACATAGAAAGGTCGTATAACCTTGGGAGAATTGTTTCATATAGACTATCAAGATTTGACAGAAAGTGAACAGAAAATTGTCAATTACTTTAATGTCAATCAGGCTATGGCACCACTTCTTTCAATTACTGAAGTGAGTAAGGCCATAGGTATTAGTAATGCAACCCTATCGCGCTTTTGTAGAAAACTCGGCTTCAAAAATTTCAAAGAATTGAAATTAGCCCTCGTTTCTAGCCAGGATGTTACACCCGCTAGTAAACTACAAAATGCCCTTCACATGAAACAGCAAATGGACCGCGAACAAGCACTCGCTGTTCCAACTCAAATGCTTTACCGTGATATTGATCAAATACTACAAACCATTGAACAGTTAGATGAAAAACAGTTCAGTAAGGCTGCTGAAACGATCACGAAGGAGAAACGTATCTTTGTATTTAGTAAAGGTGCGTCTAATTCCTTAGGTCACCTCTTGAGTTTTCGTTTGAAACGCTTTGGTATTCACATTCAACATATCAGCCTAGGTGGTTCAGAAATTTTTGAAACCCTGCATACCATTGGGCCAGATGATTTGTTGGTATTATTTTTCTTTGGAAAAACACCGCGCGAAACGCAAGTGATTTTCGATTATGTCAAAAGTGAACAAATCGAAACCATATGTTTTAGTGACCAACTATACCGCAACCCAGATAAAATAGGTACCTTCCAATTTTATGTATCTCGTGGTGTACCCACGGAATATCATTCCCTTACCAGTGCTATCGCTTTGATTGATGCCCTAGTGGTTGAAGTCAGTCGCCTTGGCCCTGCCTCATATCATGAACATTTACAAAAAATGCACACTTTAAAAGAGTATTACAAAAAAGATATTCCACGTTAGGCCATGCCTAACAGGAATATCTTTTTCTTATCTCCCTATTCAATTACTAAACGGACATCATATGAGCCACCTGCTTTTTGTAGTTCTTTCAGGGCTTTTTTCAATAGATTAGCACCGCAGTTAGCACAAATTTACCGTTTAACACTTCAGAAAGATCTGGACGACGTTCTGGTGTACGTTTCTTCATACCTAATAGCGGTTCAATCTTACCGTATAAACGTGGTACTAAGTACATCGTAGGTAACATACAGAATAAAATACCAGAGAAAAGAATATCATTGATCACAGCGAAACCTTCAACGAAGAAAACAGATTCTGGCAGACCAGCAACTGCTTCAAAATCTTCAATTGCAAATACAACTTTCAAAATATCGACGATGCCCGCTAATATTTGATGCACTGCCACACCCGTAATCGAAGCGATTGCAACTTGCTTACGGTTCATTGGATCTTTCACCATCATACCGGCAACATAAATACCTAGTGAGAATAGTACAAATTTCTCAATTTCACCGATACCACCAAATTGGCCTAACATAATTTCACTGAAAATAACTTCCCCTGTTGCAGCACCTAGCGCAGCTGACAAAGGATCTAATAGAATCGCTAACGTTAACGGAATAAATGCTAAATACTCAACAGATAATTCAATCACCCCTAAATTGATTGAAGGAATCAATTCCGTAAATAAAGTGGCCAGACCATATAGAGACATGGGAAGAACAAATACCATCATTTTTTGTGATTGGCTAATTTGGTAAACAGTGGTTTTCTGAGACATTTTTCTTATCCTCCTTTTCAAGATACTTTCATTATAAAGTTCTAATATTAATTAAAGACGTACATTTATGTAAATATGTTGTAAATATTTCATTTGTATTTAAATGTAAATTTATTTTCATAATATAATAAAAAAACAACCGTCCCGAATCATAAAGATCCTCGGACAGTTGTCTGATAAATAAATGTTATTCAACTATTTAGTCGCCAACTACTGCGAAACTGCTATTTAGCGATTTCATCTACAGCTTGGATAGCTTTTTCATAGTCAGGTTCATTCGTTACTTCGTTAACGATTTCTTCGTATACGACATTACCATCAGCGTCAATAATAAACATTGAACGTGCTAATTTGTCTAATTCTGGCATGTAAACACCATATGCTTTACCGAATTCTACTGCATCGTTAAATACACGCATAGTAGAGTCATTATCAGATTTCCATTTCGCTAATGATTCATCTGTGTTTGTTGAAATGGTTACAACTTCAATACCGTCACCAGCTTGTTTTGCGTAGTCGCTAATACGGTTTGATTGGATTGAGCATACAGAAGTATCAATATCTGGTACGACAGATACTAATAGTACTTTACCAGCGAAATCCTCTTTGCTTGCTGTGCCAGCCCCTACTTCACTAACCGTGAAATCAGGTGCAGTTCGGTTTAATGCTACCGGAGTACCTTCTAATTCTACTGTTTCACCTTTAAAAGTTACTGTTGCCATGTTGCATCATTCCTCCTTTGATTGATTACATCTAGTATAACAATAAAAAATACCATAACTCAATTCAAAAGGGTCGAGATAGGCGAATGGAAAATTCTCACCCTCGAGTAAACTCCTTGCCTACCAAAAAAAAGAGGCTGGGACAAAAGATTAAAATCATAGATTTTTCATCCTTACAGTGTGCGTTCCTTGTGAGCCGCGGGACCATTGAAAGGCAAGTTCTTTCAATTTGAAATCGAGCCAAGGTCTCGATTTCATCCTCTTTCACGGCTAAGAGACTACACTTTCAGTCCTATAACACCTGTTCCCATGATATATTTCAGTCAAAATGTATAAGAATTTTCAAAGTAAAAGGCGTACACAATTCTCTTTAAGAATTGTGTACGCCTTTTTAGAGACCTTTTGTCCCAGCCTCGGTACATATAGGCATCAAAATTATAATAAGTCTAAAAATGCCTCTTCAGTTTTGTTGCGTGAACCAGGCATGATTTGTTCTTCCATTGCCCCTTCAACAGCTCGTTGTACTAAGCCGTCGATATCTAAACGCGCTTCAAAGTATTCAATTTCAGACATTTTTGGTCTTGTCTTTGGTGATGGCGGTGCGAAGACTGTACAGCAATCTTCAAATGGTTGAATTGATAAATCAAAGGTATCGATTTTCTTAGAAATATCAATAATTTCAAGTTTATCCATAGCCACTACAGGTCGAATAATCGGTGTTGAGGTCACTTCGTTAATGGCAAACATTGACTCCAACGTTTGAGATGCTACCTGTCCAATTGATTCGCCATTGACGATTGCTAAACCATTATAATGTTTACGCAATTCGTCAGAAATACGCATCATCATTCGACGGGTAATGGTCATCAAGTATGCTGGATTCACATGTTCTTTGATGGCTTCTTGGGTTTCGGTAAATGGTACTTCCACAAAGTTAATCCACCCACCAAATTTTGTTAATTTTTCGGTTAATGATTTGGCTTTTTCCAAGGCCTGCGGGCTAGTGTATGGTGGTGAAGCAAAATGCACGGCCGTAATGCGGATACCACGTTTCATTGCTAGATATCCTGCTACTGGTGAGTCAATCCCACCTGACAGCATTAAGACTGCATTGGCAGACGTACCCACTGGTAAGCCACCCGCTCCATTGATCCATTCTGATGAAATCAAGAAGTTTTGTTCACGTACTTTCACACGGACAGTTAAATCTGGTCTCTTCATTTGCACTGCTAATTCAGGGAATTCTTCAGCTAGGAAGCCGCCTAGACCTTGGTTAATATCATTTGTATCCATAGCAAAACGGTGGTCTGAACGAGAAGTTGCCACTTTAAAAGTAGCCACTGGTCGTTTCGCTAACTCGGCTGTCACCAATTTCACTGCTGCTTCTTTTAACAAATCAAAATCACGTGCTAATTCGATAGCAGGTGAGAAACTTTGGATACCAAACACCTTGCTCAAGCCTTCTAATACTTCATTTTGAGGTGCACCATTTAAGGTTAGGAACATAAAGTCATGTTGTTGGTCCAAAGTAATTTCTGGATAGGCACTTAATGCTTCGCGGATGTTGCGCGCTAAGGTAGACACAAAATGACGTTTGTTCTTCCCTTTTGTAGATAACTCGCCGTAGCGAATCATAATTAGTTCTTTCATATTGTCTCCTCTTGTTGACTACTGAATTCGTTCAAATTTCTTCATTAATTTACTATAAATTTCGATAAATTGGTCGACTTCGGCTAAGGTATTGTCCTTACCAAAACTTAAACGGATTGCTTGTTTGGCCCAAACTGGATCGACATGCATAGCACCTAAGGTCGATGAAGTGTTATTTACAGCGCGCGATGAACAGGCACTAGTAGTAGACACGATGACACCTTCCTCTTCTAAGGCGTGCACCATGACCTCCCCACGCACACCTTTCAGTGCAACGGTAAGTATATGTGGCGCCGCATCTTCAGGACTGTATACACGGATCACATCTTCATGCTCTGCAAAAAAGGCCCGCAATTTCTTTTGAATGGCTTCCTCATTTGCCTTAACCGCTGGGGCCTCTGTTAAAGCGATACGTAAGGCTTTGGCAGTGGCTACGATACCAGGTAGGTTTTCCGTCGTCGAACGTTGGCCCATTTCTTGACCGCCACCTTCTAATAGGTGTTCGATATTACGGTTTTGTTTTTTGTATAAGATACCAATACCGCGAGGTCCATTGAATTTATGGGCAGAGAAGCTCATCAAATCCACTCGGTCATGAATGAATGGTTTCTTGAAGGTGCCGACACTTTGTACCCCATCGACATGGAAATGAATCGTTGGGTATTTTTCTAATAAATCACCGATGGTAGCGATTGGTTGGATGGCCCCAATTTCATTGTTGACGGCCATAACTGAAACTAAGATGGTTTCGTCTTTGATGGCAGCTGCAACGTCTTCAACATGAACTTTACCTTCCTTGTCAGCAGGTAAGTATGTCACCTCAAAGCCGTTTTTTTCTAAGTAAGCCATGGTATTTTTCACAGATGGATGCTCCACGCTAGACACGATGATGTGTTTACCGTGGTATTTTTCTTTTTCCATTGCGGTTCCTTTAATGGCCCAGTTGTTGGATTCGGTTCCACCGGATGTGAAGAAGATTTCGGATGAATCGGCACCTAATAAATCGGCTACTTGTTTACGTGCTGAGTTTAATAGTTTGGCTGATTCGTTGCCCAATTTGTGCAAGCTCGATGGATTGGCATAGTATGTTTGCATGACTTGGGTCATGGTATTTAGTGCTTCAGGCGCAATTTTCGTTGTTGCGCTATTATCAAAATATATCAGTTCTGACATGGTATTTCCTTCCTAATGTTGGCTAGTTAACTCTTCATATATTAAAGGCTTCCTAAACAAAAAGCAACCTCCTTGACTTTGATTTGGTCATGGAGGTTGCTTTTTGTTTATGGAATTGATGCTTAACGAATTTGGTGCTCTTGGTCGTATTGATCAATAATAATTTGGCGTGCGCCCGGTTGAATTTTTTCAATTTCTTGGGCAATATTTTCAAACGCGTCTTCGTATAAGAATTCTTTGTCGAATAAGTCGTAAGAACGTTGAATTGCCGCGTTTAATTCCGGATGTTGTGGCCGATAGCGGTTGGCGAATTGAATCGCACTTTCTGTTAATTGCGCTGCGCGTACTTGTTTTTCAGTATCGTCATCCAAGTACTCAATTGCTTTAGCAATTTGTTCAGTAAGATTTTCAATTTCCATCATATCCAACTTCACGCGATTTAATTGCTCCGCTAAGGCATCGATACGATCACTTGTATCAAAGAAGTAATCTAAATATTCGTTGGTTAAACCTGGTAAATGATGAATCTCCACAGCACGTTTGATGTTACGTAGATCTAACTCAAACATGTACAATTCATCGCGCGCGTCGCGTTCACGTTGACGCAAGTTTGCCAAGGCAACAACGATTGCAGATTGCCCCTTATCAATTTCAGTTAAGGCATCATAGATTTCACGGTAACGGGTTTCCATATCAGAATAGGCAATTTGATGCTCTGCTAATTGGTCATCCGTTGCTTTTAAAATGTCTTTTTGACGTTCAATTTGATCCGCATATTCTTGCATCTTGCCCATTTCATTATCATAAAGTAGGTAGTTTTGCGATACGCGGTCAATTTCTAGGGCACCATAGCGGTTGCTTTGAGTGATTTGCTCTAAGCGACGTTGAACTGACCCTTGATTCTTCCCAATGTATTCACGTGAATCAATTTCACGTTCCATCAATACATAGGCATGGTCGATTTGTGCGCCTGCACGTTCCATTAATTCACTTGCTTGATTTAAGTCAGCATCTGAAATGGCACGTTTCGCTTCTTCAACGATTTTTTCAGCAGCATCGATTTCTTTGGGAATATTGACATCCACTGGGAATTGGAATTCTTCTTCCTCCATGTGTGCGAAACCTTGATTTAGGTCGACCACTTGTTCTACATACTCTTCATTTAGTTTAGTATATAAGTGAGGGATTTGATCCATCATTTGTTCTAGTTCATCAATATCGGCATCGATTTGTACCAATACTTCTTGCGCACCAATGAAATCACCCTCATTCATTTGTTGGTGATACTTGGTGAAATCTAATTCTAGGTAGGCTAAATGATGTTCTAAGGTTTCAAGTGCATCGCCAAATTTGTAGCCATGTGCTAATAATTGCTTGCGTAGGGCTGCGTATCGGTTGTAAGTTTGTTCATGTTTATTTTCTGATGCTTTCTCGCTATCTAAAACTTCTGTTAAACGGTCATTGATCCCGTTAACTTCTTCACGTGTTTCTGCTAAGGTAGCTTCGATTTCTTCAGCCACACTTCTTGCCTTCACAATATTATATTTTTCCGTATAATTTTGCGCTGAAACTAATGCCGCTTCGATTTCAGGCAAACGAAAACGTGTAATCGTTTGCCATTTGGCTTGTTCACTTTCATACACGCGTCGTGTCGCTCCAGAAACATTTTTATTACGTAGCGTATACAATTTATCTGCTACCGGTGTAGACATGATTTCCTGCTTCTGTTCATCTAATTCAATATTTGTTTGTGTTTGCTTGTGCCCAAGGTAATATAGTAGACCATAGCCCAATAGTACCAAGACAATCAAGATTAACAATGCTATTAAAAATGGCACACGCACTCCTCCTTTTATTCGTTGGTGAATCACCACGTATTTTAAGACGTTCTTTATTCCCTATCTTATCATAATTTTAATAAAAAATACTATTAGATATATTACAAATGCTTTTCAAATCCGCAAATTATAAATTTATACACAAATATATGTGAAAAAGACAATTTAATCGTAACCTGAGTTCCTTCCGGTACAAAAGCTGTGACTTATTAATGATGGATAAGTCACAAAATCACTATAATCGTGACTTATAAACTTAGATAAGTCATGCGTCGCCAATTGGTGTGACTTATTTACTTAGATTCGCCACTTCATCAACAAAGTTGTGACTTATTTGCTTGAATACGCCACCCATCTTCTAGGTTGTGACTTATTTCGATGGATAAGTCACATACACATCAAAACCGTGACTTATTGTCCCCAAATAAGTCATACACGCCCACCAATCACAAAAATGGACACGCCAACATTGACGACATGTATTTATGGACATACTGGATTTCAACGACTATGCGGCAACAAGCCTAAATCCCATGATCGTTGGGATTGAAATCGCGTCTAAAACGCGATTTCACACCACTTCAAATTATTCGTAAAATAAAAAAGCCCAGGACATAATGTCCCAGGCTTTCCCGTTACACAAATTGTATCTAAAAATTAGATTAATTTGTTGTAGTATTCAACGACTAGAGATTCGTCGATTTCTTGGTTCATTTCGTCACGTTGTGGTAAACGAATTAAAGAACCTTCTAATTTATCAGCGTCGAATTGTACGTATGGTACGTGACCGTATACACCTTCAACAGCTTCTTTGATGATTGTTAGGTCTTTAGATTTTTCACGAACTGAAATTACTTGACCTGGTGCAACACGGTATGATGGGATATCAACACGTTTGCCATCAACAGTGATGTGACCGTGGTTTACTAATTGACGTGCTTGACGACGAGTAGTTGCTAAACCTAGACGGTAAACTACGTTGTCTAAACGTTGTTCTAGTAAGATCATGAAGTTAACACCGTGTTTACCTTCTTTGATTTTACCAGCTTGTACGAACAAGTTAGCGAATTGTTTTTCGTTCATGCCGTAGATGAAACGTAGTTTTTGTTTTTCTTGTAATTGCAAGCCGTATTCAGATAATTTAGAACGACGACCGTTACCATGTTCACCTGGTGCGTATGGACGACGAGCTAATTCTTTACCAGTACCTGAAATTGAGATACCTAAACGACGAGAAACTTTCCAGTTAGATCCTGTAAAACGAGACATTATATAATTCCTCCATAAAGTAAAATTTTTGGAGTAAAATAATTTATTAAGCTGACCGCATTCGTGCATTTCACCTTAGCGCTTTCGTCTTCTGCAGCCGCAGACTACTTGGCTGACTGATTGCCGAGTGGCAGATCAGTGGTTAAAATGTTGACGAGCTTGCTTCAACTTTGCTGCATTATTTTACACGCATACAATCATACCAAAAAGATTGTGATAAGTCAATCAATAATTTAGGCGATGTGTTTTAAGTAATCCAATGCTTAATTGCAATATCAAATGCATAAAAAATTTTAAAAACCTTTATAGACAGCGAATTACTCAATAATCCAGTATTACCAATGCTTTGAAGCCATTGACGGCAGGGAGTGTTTCATCCCTTACCATTTTTCAG
>NZ_NEEY01000058.1 GCF_002252085.1 Aerococcus sp. 1KP-2016 | reverse complement strand
AGTAGTTTGCCATATTCTTGCACCCAACGATAAATCGTCGTATGAGAAACGTTAATGCCACGATCATATAAGATTTCTTGAACTTCACGATAGCTAAGGTTATAACGAAGATAGTAGCCCACGGCTATAATAATCACATCCTGCTGAAATTGCTTTCCTTTAAAATGATTCATCGTCATTCCTCCTGCAATCTTTTTCTATTATTCTATCTTATTTGATAGTAGATTTAAAACTTTGCAACAGAACCTTAGATAATAACCCCTAAGAAATCAAATAAAAACAGCCCCTATAATCTATAATTTGGATTATAGGGGCTGTTTATTTATTTTAATAATATAATAACCCTAAAAGGAGGACGTTATGCCATACGGTTCTGTTGCAAAGTTTTCCCGAAATCTATTTTAGTGTAAAATTGAGAAAAAAGACAGAGAGGACAATATACTGCAAAATAATATTAAGTAGTGGGGGGGACTTATTGAGTATGGGGATTGTAATGAGGCAGTATAATAATTTTTATATAAAATTTCAAAGACAGTTTAAGAAAGCTCATGGACAAGTTATAGAAACAATGCCATTAGAATTTTCTAATAAAGAATATATAGAACGCTTTAAATATATGTTTCCAGATAAAATATTGCTGATAGAGAGGGAAAGAAATTATTGGTATGGAAAACGTATTATTAGAAAGAATCTTTCCAAAATCCGATGTAAAGGTATGTCTTTAGAAACTGATAGTTTTATACTTTCAACTTCAAAACATATTAGGAAGATAAAAAGAGAGAGTCTAGCTAGTAACGAAGAGATGGTAAAAAAAGTAAATACTGCCCGAACAATATCTTTAGAAAAATTAAAAGCAGAGTCCTTGAGAAGCAAGAGAAAATTAAATTATATTCAGGAAGTTGAACCTCCATATTTAAGGAATTATCGAAATAGATTCTTTAAAACTCATGATTTACATGAACGATTGGAAATTATAAGAGAACTTTCTAAGTATGATTCAAAAGAAGTTCGGGAGTTTTTCTATGCAATAAATGGGCATATTAGAAATCAATCATTAAAAATAGAAGTTCAATCATATTTTCAGAGTTTATCTTTACCTTTTAGGTTGAGCAGAAAAAAGAAAGGTAAGAAGAATTTTATTGATAACGAAATTGTAAAAAATAAAAAAGGACCAGATGAATTGAAAAAGAGATTATATATTAATGATTTAGAAAAGATAAAAAGATTTGATATATTCGTATCGCATAATTCTAGAGACGAAGAAAAAATTATAGAGTTCTATAAAAAGTTCAATAAAAAAGGACAGGTAGTTTATATAGATTGGATAAATGATAAATACGATTTAAGGCGTGAATGGTGCAATGCCTCCACAGTTGATATTATCAAGGAGCGTATAAAACAATCAGATGTTTTTGTATTATACTTTTCAGGAGAAACTTTGAATTCCCAATGGTGTACTTGGGAATTGGGATATGCTGACGCATTAGGGAAGAAGATATGTGTTTACTTCTCAGAAGATATAAATAGAAAAGGTATTCCAAAATTCTATGTAGCTTATCCTGAATTGCAAATGTCAAAAAATATATATGTCAAAATTAGAGGGAACGAAGATATTTTACTTAAAGAGTGGAAAAAATTATAGGCTTATAATAAATTAGAAATGAGGGTAATATGAGAAAAGAATTATTTATAAAAAAATTTTCGAAAGCTATACAAGAAGGAAATGCAGCAGTGTTTGCTGGTGCAGGAACATCGGTCGATGCAGGATTTGTTAACTGGAAAAACCTTGTAGCACCGTTTGCGAATGAAATTGATTTAGATATTGAAAAAGAAACGGATCTTGTAGGACTGACTCAATATTATATCAATAAAAAAAGAAATAGAGGTTCGGTGAATCAAGAAATAATTGACCAATTTTCTAGTCAATATGCAGAAACAGAAGTTATGAATCTGTTAACACGACTTCCAATTTCTACATATTGGACAACTAATTATGATAAGGTAATTGAAAATGGCTTAAAAAATAATAATCGCAGAGGAGATATAAAAAGGAAGACAGATGATTTAGCAATCAGTATTCGTGATAGCGATGCGATTGTTTATAAGATGCACGGTGATGTAGATTCACCTAATGATGCAGTTATTTCAAAAGATGATTATGAAAGATATAGCGAGAAAAACTCCCTATTTGTAACAGCTTTACGAGGTGACTTAGTTTCCAAAACATTTTTGTTTGTGGGGTTTGGTTTTGAAGATCCTAATTTAGAATCCATCTTGGGAAAGATAAAAAATTTACTTGGGGAGCGTACTAGAGATCATTATTGTATTCAAAAGAAGGTATTAGAGCAAGATTATAAAAATCGAGAGGAATATAGCTATGCTAAAATCAAACAAGAATTAAAAATAGAAGATTTGAAAAGGTACGGTATAGATACAGTTCTAGTTGATGATTATTCTGAAATACCTAAGTTGATATTAAAAATAGAGGAAGAGTATTTTAAAAATACAATTTTTATTTCAGGTAGTATCTCCGATTACAATGAAAATTGGAGTCAAGAAAAGGTAAATCAATTCTGTTATAATTTATCGCGTTCACTTGTTTCAAAAATTATAAAATTATATCAGGGTTTGGACTTGGAGTAGGTAGTAGTGTTATTAATGGAGCTCTTGATGAAATTTATAACACTAAGTATAGGCATGTCAGTGAGCATCTTGGATTATTTCCTTTTCCTCAACATGATGCTGGGGAAAAGTCTCTAGCTAAACGTTGGACTGAAAATCGTGAACAAATGATCAGTGAGGCTGGGATCTGTATTTTTATATTTGGTAATAAATTAGTTAATGGTGAGGTAGTACTTGCATCTGGAATGATGGAGGAATTTCGGATTGCTAAAGAAAGAGGAAAAGTAATAATTCCAATTGGTTCTACGGGGTTTGCTGCAAAAGAAATTTTTGATGAAATGAAAGAGTCAGGGGACTATTCATATATAAACGATTATTGGAATGATTTAGAGAACGACGAAGATGTTATAAAAGTTTTTAATACAATAAATGAAATTATTGAAGGAGTTAGATTTAGATAATGGCAACAAAAGTATTTATTTCATTTCGTTTTAGTGATGGAAAAGAGATTAAAGATGAACTAGTTGATTTATTTGATGAATCTACTGAGGTAATTAATAGATCAGAAGATGTTGATAGAAGTCAAATGAGTAAGGACACTATTCAGGAATATCTATATGAGAAGTTAAAAGATACATCGGTTACAATTGTATTATTAACTCCAGAGGCCGTTTCTTATAGAAAGAATTGGATTGGAAATTACGATGATTGGCTTTATGATGAACTTAGACACTCCTTGGAAGATAGAAATAACAACAGAACAAATGGCGTAGTAGCAGTATATACAGATGATGCTAAAGATATGATACTAGAAAGTAGTTCACACTATTGTGCACATTGTCAAGAAACTAAATCATGTAGAACTTTGAAATCTTTTGACAATTTAGCACGAAAGAATATGTTGAATATAAAGCAAAGCTATAAGAAAAATCTATGTAATGATCTTTATGATGATAGTCATGACTCTTATATTTCTTTAGTAAGTTTGGAGGAGTTTAAACAGGATTATACTAAATATATTGATAATGCAAAAGATAAAAGAGATAGGCTACATGAATTTAATATATATAAAAGAATGTGAAGAGCATTGATTTAGCATAAATTGTCTTTAGAATAAATGAAAAGGCAACACTTTTCTGTACAAGATTTATAAAGTGCTTTTGTTTGGACTAATGTCAAATATTTAGACACAAAGATAAAAAAGAAAAACGGAAATGGCTGTTTTTCTTTTTTATCTCATGTCCATAAAATGGTCATTTTCTGAACACTCTTCTTTTCTTATTAAGATTATTAAAATCATTTACTTTTATTGTTCATAAACCCGTAATTTATTCTTTGTTCATTTATATACACATTTCTAAGTTATGATACAATAAATTAAAATGAAGGAAAAAAATGAATATCGGATATGCACGAGTTTCAACTGGACTTCAAATTGCGTTAAAACAAAAATCTATTTAAAACAAGGGGAGTGTACTGAACTTATTGTTTATGAAAACGGTTGAATTAGAAAAGCGCCTTTCAAAAGGTGCTTTTTGTCTTTCTAGTTTGAAAAATATAGTCTATTTTTTTATTCTTCGTAACTCATTATATATACTTACAATCAAGGCTATTACTAATAAGCATTCCCATATTTTACTAAAAATATCTTGCCCATAAAAATACTGAATACAGAAATAATTAATAGAGGGAATTGCCATAATAGTGACTGTATCCTTACATTTTTTCTTTTCTGTATCGAAATGATTGTAGCAATTAATCCTAATATAAATAATCAACTAGCAATTCGGGTCTTTATTAAATACTAATGATTGCATTAAAAATTGCTTTTTGAGATAATTGCTAAAAAAGAGAGGATTCTCAAATGGATAACAAAGATATAGAGCTGATTCAACAAATGGAAAACAAATATGACACTTTTATGCCAGTCTTAACTAATTTAATTGATAGTGTTGAAAAATTTAACTCAATTTACAATAACTATATTGAATTAAGAAATTTTTATGGTAGTGAAAAATGGTTTGAATATATGGAAATTGAAAAATCCCAGTAAAATGTGGTGTTTTAACAGAAGACCAATTATTTGATATGATTAGTGATCATAATGAACTTCTTGGAGTATTACTTGACCTAACTTCAAAAATGTACAAAAATTTTTAAAAATATCAAAGATTCAAATATCTTAAAAATGGTGCAGGATACACTACTTGATAGTTTTCGTGCTGGTCGTCGCAACTATACAATTTTCCAAGTTGGGAAAGCGACCTTGTTAAGAGTAAGTGATGTCATGAAATTAAAGAAAACAGATGTCTTTAATCTTGATGGAACAGTCAAACAAACTGCATTTATTCATGATCAAAAAACAGGTAAGGGAAATACGTTATATTTAAAACCTGTCCAACAAGATTTAATGCTTTATCATGCATGGCTCATCCAACAAAACATGAATTCAGAGTGGTTATTTCCTTCAACTTCTCGTCCTGATCGTCCTATTACCGAGAAATAGTTTTATAAGATTATGGCACGAGTTGGTGATCTTTTAGGAATTAACTATCTAGGAACGCATACCATGCGTAAAACAGGCGCTTATCGGGTCTATACCCAGTCAAACTATTATTGGCTTAGTGATGCATTTATTAAACCATTCAAGTGAATCCATGACCTTAACGTATCTTGGATTAGATCAAGCTAGTCGAGAAACGATGTTAGACCAAATTGATTTTGGGTAATGAATGTTTAGAACTTAGTAGTCGTCCAAAAACGACTACTTTTTTTGTTGAATCGTCCAAGGACGATTCGATGCTTTTGACTTGTAAGAACAGGATTGAATGAAGCCATACTGTTCGCATATTTTTAGTGGATGAACAAACAAAATACGAGAGATTTTTTGTTCGTTCATCCATGGTTTTAGGAAAAAGAGGGACGATTTCGGAAGAAGAAAATCGTCTCTTTTTTTCTTCTTTTTGTATGACAAAAAGAAAGATCTTTTGCCCATTTTATTTTTATAAAATGGGTAGGTGGCGTTTGCGTAAAGCAAATCGACACAATCAAAAGGGGATAAAAGGGGAAAGTGAAACTTCCCCCTTTTCAAGCAACATTGTAATACAAGAACGAAGTGATTTGTATTACAATGTGATAGCTTGCAGTATTTATGGTTTTATATTTTCTATTTTGTTATAATGATTGTAACCGAATAGGGCGTAATGCTTATTACAAAATCACTGACAAAGGGCGATTGAGGAATGAGCGCTGGGGCATTTTATCTTTGAGGAGGCTATTTATGGATCAGAAAGAAGTATCACAAAATCAAACAAAGTACATTCAATTTCGATTATCTGAAGAACAATACAATAAGCTGAAAATTTCAGGAGAAACATATGGACTCTCTCCGAATCTTTATGCGAAAAAATTAGCACAAAAATCTCATTTAAAAAAACCTTATCTCGAACATGACCAAGCAAAAGCTTTATTGCTAGAACTCTCTAAACAAGGGACGAATTTAAATCAAATTGCCAAGAAACTCAATCAATTCGATCGGATGGACAACCAAGATAAAGAGCTGATCGAGGCTTTACGCTATACATACGGAGTACTCGCTCAAGCTCAAAAGGGGTATAAAGAGTTATGGCAACAATTGCAAAAATAAGCAATGGCGCAAGTGCAGCGAGCGCCCTTAATTATGCTTTAGGTCAAGACAGACCCATGCATGAAAAAACTGAACAGTGGCTACAAGACCATCAATTGGAACGTCCTGTGGAGCTGACAAATTGTCGGGCAGTTGCCGTGGGTGGAACCAACGGGATTGATCCCTTTATCGCCAAAGAACAATTTGATGTCATTCGACAACTTCATAACCAAACGAAAGAATCCAATCAAGTCTTGCGTATTACCCAATCTTTCGCCTTAGATGAACTGAATCCGAAAGTTCAAAAAGACTGGCAAAAAGCCAATGATTTAGGCGTTGAATTAGCAGAAAACCTTTATCCTAACCATCAAAGCGCTGTTTATACGCATTTAGACGGAAAAAATCACGTCTTACACAACCACATCATTGTCAATAAGGTCAATTTAGAGACAGGAAAGAAATTAAGAGAACAAAAAGGAGAAAGCGTTCAACGAGCACGAGAAATGAATGATCGACTCGCTTCTCGAGAAAACTGGCACATTTTAGAGCCACCAAAAGAGCGCCAAACAGAGACAGAAAAAGAACTAATCGCCAAAAATGAGTATTCTTACATGGATGATTTGAGAGAAAGAATCAATAAATCGCTTCAAGATGTCTCTGTGAGCTCATATGAGGCGTTTAAAGAGCGTTTATCCGATAATGGTGTAATTCTATCAGAAAGAGGCCAAACGTTCTCATACGCCTTTTTAGACGCCAATAATAAGCAAAGACGAGCACGAGAGACCCGATTGGGTTCTGATTTTGGAAGGGAGACCATTTTACATGAGTTGGAAAACCGAACAAGACAAAACGAATTTAGAGCTGTTGAACAACGAGAACCAGCGATTACTCCGCTTGAGCGAGACACTCAACAAAGAGAATCAGAAATTGTTAGCCTTGAACAAGCAATTGAACCAAGAAAATCAGAAGCTCTCAAGCGAGAATCAAAAATTAATCGATTTATTGACACAATCAAACAGTTTGCAGGACGAGTACCAGAACTTACTCAACGCGTTACAAGAAAATTAAAGCAAACAAAAGAGAAAATCCTCGATGATTTGAACGTCGCTTTTCAAAGGACATGAAAAATTACGAGCAAGAACAACAGCAAAACCTAGAAAAACAAGCGAATAGAGACGTACAGTCCGAAAAGAAACCAACAAAAGATCATGATCGGGGGATGAGTCGATGAATAAAGATGAACAACTCGTTGTTCAAGTATTAAATGCTTATAAAAATGGCAAAATTGATTTCAGTAACGTTCCAGAACTAGACCGCTTAGTCCGTCAAGAAGTTAATAAAGACTTTCGGGACTACCAAGAAAAAATAGAAGCTGTTGCGAATCAAAAAATTGAGTCTGCCATTCAAGAACAACTCCATCGTTTAGAGGCAGAAAACTTAAAAGCGACCATACTGAAAGACATTCAAGTTGAAAAACAAGCATTACTCACTTTGAAAAAAGAACTGAATGAACAAAAAGAGCAGATAAAAGCAGATCGCAAACGTGAGATTGTCGAACGTTACGGTATTCTGATTGCGAACATTGTCTGCCTGTTCTGTTTCTTAGTTGTCGGTATTCTCATCGGACGATGGATTTATAAAGGTATCTGGGATGGTTGGGGTTTGCATATTTTGTATGACACAGTGATGGAAATACAGCCTAAACATCCTTATGGGGCAGTCGTTCTTGGATTAGGTGGTTTTGGTTTAATCGGTGCTGGAATTTATGGCAGTTTTCGATTAATGTATACCGCTTCAACATGGTTTGATCAACGTCCAAAAATTTTCAAAAGAATCTTTCCGAAAAATAGAGAGTGAGGGGATATTTTGGTTTTAGATAATAAATTAGGCTTAACAAATTCAGCAGAATTAGCTAAACAAGAAGAGTTATTAACGAAAAAAAGAGCCAAAGAATTGTTTGAGTCTGGCAAAATAGAGGATCTGGAAATTGGGACGTTTCAAGGCTTATCTGATATTCATCAGTTTTTATTCCAAGATATTTACGACTTTGCAGGAAAAATTCGAGAAGTGAATATTGCGAAAGGAAACTTTCAATTTGCGCCACGTATTTTTTTAGCGCAAACACTTGAATATATTGATAAATTACCTCAAGAAACATTTGATGAAATTATTGATAAGTACTCGGATATGAATGTGGCGCATCCTTTTAGGGAAGGCAATGGACGAGCCACTCGTATCTGGTTGGATTTAATTCTTAAAAATAAACTACAAAAAATCGTCGATTGGAATCAAATTGATAAGGATGAATATTTAAATGCCATGATCCGTAGTACAGTCAGCACCAATGAATTAAAATATTTGATTCAAAAGGCTTTATCCGATGATTTAGGTAAAGAACAATTCTTTAAAGGAATTGATGCGAGTTATTATTACGAGGGCTATTACGAAATTAAAACAGAAGATCTATAAACACGTATAAACACGATTTAAAGAAACAGACTGCTCAATATAAAACTTGAGCAGTCTGTTTCTTTTTTTGGATGATTTTGACCTTTGATTTTAAATTTTTGAAAAAAATAAAAAAAGGCGAAGCCTATTATATATATTTATCTTATATATTTTAATCTTTTCTTCTTTTGCGTCAAAAAAAAGTGAGTGTTTTCAAGGGGTTAAAGAATAATACATGGAGAAAAAACTGTTTATATATGGAGAAAAAACGGTTCTGTTGCAAAGTTTTAAATAAAGAATAAAATCCCTTACGGTATCTATGATTTAAGCTGGGATTCCCAATAATACTTTGATTTCAGTACAGACCGAAAACCCGAAGAGAGTGCCTTCTTTTCGGGTTTTCTTATATAATCCTCGAATGGCTTCCATGCCTTTAATCGTGGTAGAGGCAGTGCGTAAACTTCGATAGAATTTAT
>NZ_NEEY01000057.1 GCF_002252085.1 Aerococcus sp. 1KP-2016 | reverse complement strand
CAAGGTCTTTCAATTTGAAATCGAGCCAAGGTCTCGATTTCATCCTCTGTCACGGCTAAGGAACTACACTTTCAGTCCTTTAACCTGTTCCCATGATATATTTCAATCAAAATTTATAAGAATTTTTCAAAGTAAAAGGCGTACACAACTCATTTTAAGAATTGTGTACGCTTTTTAGAGGCCTTTTGTCCTAGCCTCGCTATACAAGAGAGCATAATGAATTATTCTTCCTCTGGTAATTCAGTGTTGTAATGAACACTTTGAACATCGTCATCGTCTTCTAATAAGTCGATTAAGGTCTCAAATTGACTTGCTTTATCTTCTGGTAATTCAACCATTACTGTTGCAGCCATTGTGATTTCAGCTTGTGCTAATTTGAATCCTTGTTCTTCCAAAGCATCACGAACTGTAGTAAATTCAGAAGCTTCTGTAGTAATTTCAAATACCTCATCAGAAGTAGTCATGTCTTCACCACCAGCTTCGATGACATTCATAAGCATTTCATCTTCATCAATATCTAAGCCTTCACGTTCGATAGCAATGTAGCCTTGGCGTTCAAACATATACGATACTGCACCAGTTTCAGCTAATGATCCACCATTTTTGTTAAAAATAGTACGAACATTTGTTAATGTACGATTTGTATTATCAGTCAACGTTTCAACTAAGATAGCGATACCGCCTGGACCGTAACCTTCATAAGTAATTTCATCATAGTTTTCACCGGCATTGTTACTTGAACCTTTTTCAATCGCACGGTTTACGTTATCGTTTGGCATGTTCGCAGCTTTTGCTTTATCCATAACTAAACGTAATGAAGGGTTGGCTTCTGGATCTGGGCCACCAGCTTTAGTTGCTACATAGATTTCACGAGATAATTTTTGAAATACTTTGGCACGTTTTGCATCGGTTGCACCTTTTTTATTTTTGATCTTGCTCCATTTATTATGTCCTGACACGACAAATTCCTTCTTTCATGTTAATTTCACCTCAAATAGTATACCAAAATATTGATATATTGGCAATTTAGGCTATTCTTCTTTACGTTTTGGTACCATTACTTCTAAGAATGATGGTAATACGTCAATATCAATTGGTAAGCTTGGACCAACTTCCCCATCAATATTCGCTTTTACTTCAACATCTTCATCATCATTTACGCTAATTGACACATGTTTTACATTAAAAGTGACCATATTATTTGCTTCAGAAATATAACCTCCGTTTAATTCATGAATTAAATTAGGTAATTCCGTCAATAGGTTTTCTTCCTTCAAAGCCATACCATGTAGTAAACCATCATCTGGTGATGCATCTTGAATCATATTTTCAACTGAACCCACACTGTTTGTTAAGGCAACGATAATCACCTTGGTTGAAATCTCAATTGTTTCATCATTATCTAAGACAAGTTTGTATGTATGTTGCTTATCCTTGAAAAGCGCACGTATTGAATCGCGCACGTAGGCGAAGAAACCAAATTTCGATTTTTCTTCACTAGATGTTTCCATTACAGCTGATGGAATTGCCCCAATAGCTGCAACGTTACAGAAGTAAGCATCATTAATTTTGGCGATATCAATTTTACGCGTTGTAAAATCAGCTAATTCTTGTGCAGCAATTTTGGGGTCTAGATTAATACCTAATGCCCGAGCTAAATCATTTGCTGTCCCTAATGGTATGAAACCAAATGGAATTTTATTTTCAGCTTCCGCTAAACCGGTGATTCCTTCATTTACTGTACCATCGCCACCTACAACAACCACGCCATCGTATTGCGCATCAGCCGCTTCTTTTGCCCAATTCTTTGCATCACCAGCGCCCTCAGTCAGACGTGTTTCTACTTCATCATATGATTTTCCTAATGCTTCTTCTAATTCCTCTTGAATATCAGTACCACTTCCCTTGCCGGAAGATGGATTGATGACTAACATTACTTTTGTCATTGAGATGACCTCCTTGTGTATTTTTCTACTCTTATTCTACTAAATTCATAGAAAGATAGCTATTTTTGGCAGTGATAAATAAAAAATTCTTTATTTCTTCCATGAAAATGACGACTTTTTTACATTGTCTTTACATGACTCAAATCTCATAGCATGAACGTCTTTGTTTTGATATAATAGGAATCAAATCTTGCTATTTTTACAAGAAATATGCTATAGAAAAGTGTGTGGCCGTTGAAAAGAAATATAGAAGAAAAGAAAGTTCGTGGGGAAAATATGACGACTAAGGATAGAATTATGTATTATCTGAATGTCTTCTTCAAAGTCCTGTCTAAATTAGCCCTTGTGCTAATCATAACGGCAGTGCTTGGCGGAAGTTTAATCCTTGGTCTTGGCTCTGGATATTTCCTGGGTTTAGTGGAAGATATGCCAATACCAACAGATACAGAGTTGGCTAGTGCCGTATCCAATGCAGGTGAAATTTCAACCATGCAATATAGTGATGGCTCAGAAATTTCTAGCATCCGTGCTGACCTTGTTCGGGTAAATACAAGTTTAGACAATGTAAGTCCTCTAATTGTAAATGGATTAGTGGCAACTGAAGATGAAAATTTCTTCGAGCATGATGGTGTTGTACCATCGGCCATTATTCGCGCAGCAAGCTCTACGTTTTTAGGTGTTGGTGGTTCATCTGGTGGTTCTACTATTACCCAACAGTTAATCAAACAAAAATTATTAACAAATGAAGTTTCATTTGACCGTAAAGCCAAGGAAATTTTGCTTGCTCTTCGATTAGAAAATCACTACTCGAAAGAACAAATTTTACAAGGCTATTTGAATGAATCACCTTATGGACGGAATAATAAAGGTGAAAATATTGCTGGGATTGAAACAGCAGCTCAAGGAATTTTTGGTGTATCTGCCAAAGATGTCACTCTGGCCCAAGCTGCATTTTTAGTGGGGATTCCGCAAAATCCATACACCTATACGCCATTCTTACAATCAGGTGAATTAAAAGAATCAGAATACTTGGAAGATGGTATAACTCGTAGTCATGAAGTTTTACAACGTATGCGTTTAACTAACATGATTACTGAAGAAGACTATCAAACAGCAATTAATTATGATATTACACAAGATTTCATCGCACCTGCTTCTACTAAAGATGTGCCTGAAGAACGCAATTCTTATATTTATCAAGCTGTTGAACTACAAACAATTGAAATCTTGATGGAACAAATGGTTAAAGCTGATGGTTTAACCATGGCAGATGTGGATGCGAATGTAGATCTATACAACCAATATTACGCTGAAGCTGATAGTCAAATGCGTAATGGTGGTTTAACGATTAAAGCTACTGTAGACCCTGAAATGTATGAAACAATGAACTCTACCGTTCAAGAATACGCTGCCTCATTTGGTACTACTTATTACGATACGGATACTGATGATACTACAGGTGAATCAATTGAGGTGGTTAGTCCCGTACAAAATGGTACCGTCTTATTAGATAATGATACTGGCCAAATTCTGGGATTTGTTGGTGGTATCGATTTCGATATGAGTCAAGTTGATCATGCCCTTAGTGCTCGTCGCCAACCGGGCTCATCAATGAAACCTACCTTAACTTATGCACCAGCCTTACAAGAACAAATCGCTGGTCCAAATACGATGCTAGCAGATACTTATTTGCGAGAAATACAGTCAGACGGTAAAATATACGAACCTACAAATTTTGGCTCAACTTTATCAAATGGATTTGTAACAGCTCGTTATGCCCTATCAAATTCCATGAATAACCCTACTATTTATTTATATAACGAAATGTTACAACAAGGGGTAGATATCAAATCCTATGCCTATAAAATGGGCTTAGAGGATGCAATTGCCGAAGATGAATTTATCAACTTGTCACTTTCTATCGGTGGTACCGCAAAAGGACCTACTGTATTAGAAAATGCTGCAGCCTTTGCCACATTTGCCAATGGCGGCGTATATGTTGAACCTTATTTGATTGAGACCATTACCGATGCAAATGGTAATGTAGTATATCAGCATCAAGCACATAAAGAACGCGTCTTTGATGAAGATGTTGCCTACATTATTGCCGACGTTTTACGTGATGCTACATCAGCTGGATCAATGGCAACCTATAAAGCACAAATGGATGCCGATTTAGATTGGATTATGAAAACCGGTACGTCAGAAAACTTCAACGACTTATGGGCTAATGGTTCAACACCGACTGTTACCCTTACATCATGGATTGGTTATGATAATAATGTTGTAACACGTGATTTATATAATCAAGATGAAAATGCAGTATATGGTACACCGGCCCAACGTTCATTAAGATATTGGACAACATTAGGTAATCGTTTGCGATACTATTATCCAAATACCATGGGATCAGGCTTGATTCATGAGCAACCTGAAGGTGTACATGAGGAAACTGTTGTTACTGCCACAGGAACCAAGGCAGGTAGCTTTAGCGGACCGTATGGCACCTCATATACGATTCCATCAAGCGCAGCTACGAATACTGAATTATTTACTGCTGCAATGCAACCAGCCGAAGCCCACTTTGAGTTTGGTGTGGGTGGTAAAGTAGATGAGTATGTAAATACCTTAGAACCTTATCGTTCGAAAACAGATTCATCAGTTAATTCAACTGTTCAAGGTGTGTTGGAAGACTACCAATTACGTTTAGCTGAAATTGAAGCTCGTCGACAAGAAATAGAAGGAGATAACGTTGAGGAAGATGGTTAATCACTATCCTTCCCCTCTAATAAGAAAACCACTTGGATTTGATCCAAGTGGTTTTTTCGTATCTATTATGATAAAAATTAGATCTCCATTGCGTCTAAGGTAGCCATATCTTCTGCTGAAATTTCAAAATCTAATTCAGCATTCGCAATAATATATTCTTCATGGACAGATTTTGGTAAAATAATATGCCCTTTTTGTAATGGGTAACGGTAGCATAATTGAGGTACAGAAACACCATATTTATCAGCAATAGCTTTAATTTCTTCATTGCCTAATAAACGTCCTGTACCCAATGATGAATAAGCTTCAATAATGATGTCGTTTGCTTCACAATAAGCAACAATATCATCTTGTGTGTCACCAATATGATATTTAATTTGGTTAACTGCTGGTTTGATAGATGTGTTATCAATCAAATTTTGAATATCTTCAACATTAAAGTTAGATACACCAATTGCACGTACGAAGCCTTTGTTATAAAGTTCTTCTAATGCACGCCATACTTGAAGATTTTCTTCAAAGAAATTCAAACGTTTTTCATCTCTAGAGAAGAATCGCCATGGTGTTGGACAGTGGACCAAGATTAAATCAATATAGCTAGTATCTAAGTCTTTTAATTCTTGGAAGAAGTCATCCATTACTTTTTCATAGGTTTTAGAGTCTCCACGAACCTTACTTGTCATAAATACATCTTCACGTTTAAGACCTGATGCTTTGATACCAACGCCGGTACCTTTAGAGTTTTCATAGGCAGCAGCCCCGTCAATATGTTTATAGCCATTTTCTAAGGCAAATTTGACAGATGTAACGGCATTAGCAGTTGGTGTTTGCCAAGTACCTAATGCGATTTGTGGGATTTCTACCCCATTATTTAAAGTTAAGGTTTTATTTAATAAATTCATGTTATGACCCCTTATAAATTAATTTACAGTTTTCACTGTCTTTTAATTATAAAACTATAGTAGACGGATACAAAATGAAAACCCTTAACAAATTGAACTGTTAAGGGTTGAATGATTTGGATTTTAGTTTTTCAATGATTGGATTGGCGCCGGAATACGACCACCACGGTTGATAAATACATTTGGTGAAGTACGATTCACTTGCATTACTGTACCTTCTCCGAATAAACCACCAAAGTTCAATGATTCATCATCTGAACGTCCAATTGCTGGAATCACACGTACAGCAGTTGTTTTTGAGTTAATCATACCAATCGCCGCTTCATCCGCAATAATGGCTGAAATAATTTCTGGTGTTGTATCTCCAGGAATAACAATCATATCTAGACCAACTGAACAAACAGCAGTCATTGACATTAAGGTTTCAAGATTCAAGTTACCATTTGCTGCAGCAGCAATCATACCTGCATCTTCTGTAACCGGGATGAAAGCACCTGACAAACCACCAACGTGAGATGAAGCCATGATACCACCTTTTTTAACGGCATCATTTAGCATAGCTAAGGTAGCAACAGATCCGTGAGCACCAACTTGGTCTAAACCAATTTCTTCAAGAATATGTGCTACTGAGTCACCTACAGCTGGTGTAGGGGCTAATGATAAGTCAACGATACCGAATGGTACACCTAACATTTTAGACGCCTCAGTACCCACTAACTGACCCATACGAGTAACTTTGAATGCAGTTTGTTTGATTGTATCAGCTACAACTTCTAAACTTGCATCTTTTGGTAAAGCAGCAAGCGCATTACGAACGACACCTGGTCCTGATACACCGACATTAATTACTAAGTCAGGTTCACCTTGGCCATGGAATGCACCAGCCATGAATGGGTTATCTTCCACGGCATTACAGAATACCACAATTTTAGAAGCACCCATACACTCATTATCTTGCGTTAATTCAGCAGCTTTACGCACTACCTGCCCCATCAATTTCACTGCATCCATATTAATACCAGCGCGTGTTGAACCGATATTGACAGATGAACATACATGGTTTGTTTCAGCCATAGCTTGAGGAATTGACTCAATTAAAGCCATATCCCCAGCAGAGAACCCTTTATGAACTAAAGCAGAATAACCACCAATATAGTTTACACCAATATCTTCAGCCACACGATCAAGCGTATGCGCGTATTTTAAAGGATCGCCACCAGAAGCAGCTAATAATTGAGAAATAGGCGTTACAGCTATACGTTTGTTTACAATTGGAATACCATATTTTTCTTCAATGGCTTCACCAGTTGCAACCAAATTCTTTGCTGCCCCATAAATCTTGTCGTAGACTTTTTGGCAAGATTTGTCGATATCTGAATCCGCACAATCAATTAAAGAAATACCCATTGTAATTGTTCGAATATCTAAATTATTGTCTTTAATCATTGATACAGTTTCAATGATATTTTGCATTTCTAACATATGTTTTTCTCCTTAATTGACCTTAAATTTTATGCATAGCATTGAAGATATCTTCGTGCATGACATAAACTTCCATGTCAACAAGCGAATCTTTCATTTGTTGTTTAAAGGCTTCAAACTCAACTGTTAAGCCATCGATATTCACGATCATCACCATAGTGAAGAAATTTTGTAAAATTGATTGGTCAACGTCAACGATGTTTGCGCCAACTTTCGCACATTCAGTTGCTGCTGTTGCTAAAATACCTACTTTATCTTTACCAATTACTGTAATTACTGCTTGCATATATGTATACCATCCTTAAATTTTATACCCTTGAAAAACGCATGGCTTTTTTCTACAGAATATTTTTATGATTTTATTGTGTAAATAATTTATTAACAAAAACGCTTCATACCAATAATAATCTCATCCTATTATAATCGAAATCTCTTGAAAACTAAATGCTAAGCTGAAAAATTCATCAAATCCTTTTAAATAAGGGGTTAATTTGAATCATTTCAAACAATCATTGCATTTATTTGGAGGCATTATTCAGCAACTTGCTGCGTCCAAGCAGTTTCTAAATAATTTACATAGGTAAAATCATCGGTATAAGTATGCATTCGGTCTTTTAGATCATGGTACCAAGTAGCTAAATTGTCCTCGCTATCTTTGTAAGTAGCCAATGGCTGACTTTCATACATCTGCGTTTCAGATATACCTGAGAAATACGTTGGCATAAACTTTGGCGTAACGACGTGAACTTCTCCATTTGCATCACGTTTAAAGGTCACTTCATGAATCCCCGCAACTTTATTGGCATCGTCCACTTGACCCGTCATAAAACTAGCTTGCGAATACATGACATAGGTTTCCCCATGATTAAGCCAATTCACTGGTTGTACGTCATGGGGATGACCGCCAATAATTAGTTTTACACCCGCATCAGCCAATGCTTGCGTCACGGCAATTTGTTCATCATCCGGTAGTGTCCCGTACTCTGTACCTAAATGTAGTGATACAACAACAGCATCTACTTGATCTTTTAAAACAGCAATATCATCTAACATGTTTTGTAAATTAGCATAATTCACGACCCAAGGCTCATCCTCTGGTGGCATCATCCCATTGGTACCGTATGTATAGGCTAAAAAGCCAAGTTTGATACCATTTTTATCTATAATACGAGGGGTATCTTTATCTTCCTGACTAGCATATGCGCCGTAATAAGTCATACCTGCTTGCGCTAAATAATTCATCGTAGTGTATGCACCATCGGCAAATTGATCAAGTGTATGGTTGGTGGCGAAAGAAACTGCATCAATTCCGGCACGTCGCATTGATCCTAAGATAGAAGCAGGCATGTTAAAATTCGGGTAGGTTGAAATTGGTAAGGTTGGATAGGTTGCTGGAATTTCTAAATTAGCAACCGTAATATCTGCATAGGACGTAAAAGGTGCTATTTTAGCAATCATTGGGTCAAAATTATATTCATCTACACCCAAATCAATGTCACCAACCTCACTACCCGCACTAATTTGATTATGATCATTTAGCGCACCAAAACTGGTTAAATGCGCAGCTTGATCAATAAAGAAATTGCTGGATGTATCAGCCATCTCAGATACCTTATCGTGAATAAGAATATCGCCTACTGACCGCAAAGTTAGCTTACCTTCTTGACCTTGCCCTAAGTCAGCCACATCCTTTTGTGGCAGATCTCTTAAGAATTCCGGTGTAGCTATTTCTGCTTCAGCCTCACGCTTAGAGGCACTCGATTGACTTGAAACAGCTAAGGATTCAGCCACTGCATCTTCTTGGATTTTCGCTTGGTATGCTATACCAATTCCACTGATACACACCATAAATATTGCCAATAGCACAATCAGGATTTTATTACCATCTTTCATCTGTCTCATCAATACCCCTCCCACTCTACTTAATCATAATGGAAGTGTTTTCAAACTACAATAGGTATTTTTATAGAACCTACAATCTTTCTATTTTGGATCTCCAACTATTGGTGTGGATGAGGAACCATTCACGCCTTTTTTGTTTGAAAACACAAAAAGACATATGAATAGGCTCCCTTTTGTCGCATCTAACCGCTTTGGTTCGCATATTTTTGCGAGATTGTTTATATCCGGTTTAAAATAGATGAAAACTGGAAACCAGAACTGCTTTTGAATATATTTATGAGGAAAAATGAAACGCAAAATACCCTGAACTTTCATTTTCTAAAAATAATGAAAGCTCAGCCCTTGTATGGCGCAAAATTTCTCATTTTTGAAACCAAAACCTTCCGGTTTCATTTTTT
>NZ_NEEY01000056.1 GCF_002252085.1 Aerococcus sp. 1KP-2016 | reverse complement strand
TGAATTTCCTTTCTAATTTTGGTTTAGACGCTTAAATTTTAGCATAGGAAATATTCATATGTCTTTTTGTATTTTTATACAAAATAGGTTTGAATGATTTCTCATCCACACCAAAAGTCGGAGACCCTCATCTATCAATCACCTGAAATTGAATCAATATCCCAAATTAGATTGATAGCATCTGAATTTAACGCAGCAAGAATTTGTTGAGCGACAGATGTCACCGGTGCTGGGGCAATGGACTTGAATAAATTTCCTATAAGAGGAATAGCCATACCCATCTTTACTAAATGTGCGGTGGCAATTGAAGAGGGGCGACCCGGACCATAAATAAGACCTGATCTAAGGATGACATAGCTAAGTTCAGAATGTTGAATAATGGTTTCGCCGACTCTCTTAGATTTCAAATAGGATGGGTAACCCACGTTAGCAGACAAATAAAGTACTTTTGGAATCTGATTTGTTTTTGCTAATGCAACGGTTCCTTGCCTTGCTTGGATATTTAGCGCATCCATTGTTTTGGGGGTGATACTGCCAACTAAATCAATGACCCAATCGTAGTCTTGGTCAAGTTGTATATGTTCAACAGCTAGAAGATCTCCTTGAATATAGGTCAGGGAAGTATGGTCTTCAAATAGGGGTCCTTTACCTGGATGCCTAGATATATAAGAGACGTCATGTCCCATCTTTAGGGCTAATGATAAAAGGGCTTGGCCAACAAACCCATTCCCACCTAATACTAGTAATTTCATATTTATGCCTCTTTCTATAGGTAATGGATCTACCGATGATTTTGCTAGGTATATTGTATATATCCAGAAATCGTCTAGTGATAAAATTTAGGCCCTGCTTATTCTATTATTATAATACATATTAATAGGATGTTATCTCATTCCCCACTGCTTATGATCAAAAATATTCATTTGCGCTTACAACTGCCGAATAAAAGGGCATATATTTTTTCATAAAACTATATTAAAATGTTCTAATTATTGCTAATATGGTAGATATTCGACTGTAAATGATGTGATGGACTTTTTTGCATAAAATAGTGAGATGGCAAGTACTTAAGGAGTGTATTGAATGAGAATAAATGAATTTAATCAACCAATTGGTGATCATATAGAAAAATATCAACCGGGCGCTTTTCCAGATTTTCAATCAATCGTTGGTACTACAGTGACTTTAGAGAAAGTAGCAACTAAACATCATGATGATGCGTATAATATGTATTTGAATCAAATTGATGATGCAAGTTTTACCTATATGTTTATTGAACCTATTCGAGATAATGAAACATTTGAGACTTATTTTGATATGCTAGTAAATTCCAAAGACCCATACTATGTAGCAATAATTGATAATGATAGTAAAAAGATGGTCGGTATCTTTTCATTTATGCGCATTGATCCTAATAATAAGGTAATTGAAATGGGTGGTGTGTTATACGCACCAGCGATTAGAAAATCAAAAAAAGCAACTGAAGCACAATATTTGATGATGAAATATGTATTCGAAGATTTAGCATATAGACGTTATGAATGGAAATGTGATAGTTTGAATGAGCCATCAAGAAATGCGGCCTTGCGTTTAGGTTTTACATTTGAAGGAACTTTCAGACAAGCTATTTTATACAAACAACGTACACGAGATACAAATTGGTTTTCAATTATTGATAGTGAATGGCCAATCAAAAAAACACGATTAGTTAATTGGTTAGATGAAAGTAATTTTGATGCGACAGGGCAACAAATCAAGTCGCTAAGTGTGCTTTAATATACTATACAGCGCCAAATGGGAGCAAGGTAATGAAATCAAAAAAGCATTACTATTAATTGATTTTCAAAAAATGTTTCGCGATGGTTCTTGGGGTATTAGTAATAATGAAGTGGCTGAAATAAATGCAGCCAGATTATTGAACAAGTTTCGGACTATTTGAATGCTTCAGCGCTCATTTTTTACAAGATTTCGTCGTAAGAGATAGCTGTATATCTTGACTTGGAGTGGGCTTCAAAGGATATACTTTATATAAGATATCATTTGATTGAAATGATAGTAAGGAAAGCAATCCTATCAAAGGTGCGAGGAGGATTTTATGAAATCAGCGATTTTTCAAAAAGCAGGACTAGTAACAATCGAGGATGTTGAAAAACCAATCATTCAAGAGGAAGACGACGTCATTATCAAAGTTGTGCGTGCGTGTGTTTGTGGCTCAGACTTATGGTCATATGGACATGGTGACCATAAGAAGGCACATTCAATGAATGATGGGCACGAAGCCATAGGTATTGTGGAAGCAGTTGGATCTGAGATTACAACTGTCCAACCGGGCGATTTTGTCATCGTACCTTTTACTCATGGTTGCGGTGAATGTGACGCCTGTCGTGCTGGTTTTGACGGAACGTGTGACCGACATCCAGGATACTCTAACTGGTCATTTGGCTTCCAATCTGAGTACATTCGTTTCCATCATGGAAATTGGGCCTTGGTTAAGGTACCAGGCCAACCATCTGATTATTCAGAAGGGATGATTAAATCATTATTGACACTTGCTGATGTAATGCCAACAGGTTACCATGCAGCGCGCTGTGCCAATGTGCAACGTGGGGACAAGGTCGTTGTCATCGGTGATGGTGCGGTTGGGCAATGTGCCGTGATAGCTGCCAAAATGCTGGGGGCTGCTCAAATTATATTAATGAGTCGACATGAAGACCGTCAACAAATGGCGTTAGCCTCTGGTGCCACAGCAGTAGTTGCTGAGCGTGGTGATGAGGGTATCGCAAAAGTGCGTGAGCTTCTAGGTGGTGGTGCGGACGCAGCCCTAGAATGTGTTGGTACTGAAGCAGCATTTGATCAAGCATTAGGTGTTTTACATAACGGCGGCCGTGTCGGGTATGTTGGAGTGCCACATTATAATAATAGACCGATTGGTTCAACTTTTGCTCAAAACATCAGTCTTGCAGGTGGTTCTGCCTCTGTAACTACGTATGACAAGCAAGTACTGTTAAAAGCAGTTTTAGATGGTGATATTAATCCAGGGCGTGTCTTTACACAAAGTTATGGTCTTGAGGAGATTAACCAAGCATACCAGGACATGCAAGATCGAAAAACGATTAAATCAATGGTCATTGTTAGTGAATAATTGAGACAGTAAAAAATCTGGGATAATCCGCCCAGATTTTTTTGTTTTTATGAAAGTAATTATTCTCCGACCAATCCGTCACCATCACCATCTGTCATAAATGGGTATAACCAATGTCTTGAATCGATGGGCATGGAGTACCCCGCCGCCTTTGCTTCTTTAATGGACACCTGACCATTATGATTGCTATCAATGGCTGAGATATCACCATTACTATTGGCAGGGGATTCAGCTATTGCATTGGTTTCTTGACTAGATGATTGCAAGGATGCTAACGATTCATCTTGGGCTGGACCCTGTGGCCCAGTACTAGCGCCATTGAAATAGTCAATTGTTACACCAGGTTGGCGATTTGGAATATAAATGTTGAATTGTAAAGCACCGTTGTCTTCAATTGAGAAGCCTTCCATATAAATACCACTAGCTAACAAGTTTTCGCCATCAAACACGGGGGTAATACGGTAACGGATATGGTAATCATTTTCTTCAATATAGTTGGCCACATAATTTTCAAATGGTAACATCCCTTCGACATTAAACCACCTGGTACCAGTCATCAAATTTCTAGGATTGGCATTTTCACCGGCGAGTTGATAGCCAATAAGGTGAGACCGGTTGTAGAGCCAACCACCAGATACATTGGCGTATTTGGCTTGTTGCCAACCGGTGGGTCTGATATCTTCAATGGCATCACGTTCATCATCAGGCATTAATTCAATACCTAAGACAGCGTTGGCTTGGGTTACGCGTCCAAGACTGTCCAAGTCCCCATAAGCCTCGTAGGCCACAGTAGAAGTGATATCAGCATTTGTAAAAAAGGGCACATTATCATTAATTTCAAGATATTCTTGATCATCAGGGACCTGGCGAACCACACTTAGTTCCCGGTTAGCCGATTGGGTGATTTCATTTGCTTTTTCAACTGAGCTAGTGGCAGCAGCTTGGGCTTTTGATTCGGCAGTTTTGTCGCTTTCAAGACTGGCTGTTTTGGTTTTTTCAGCATCAAAGGCAGTCTGTTCAGAAGATTGTTTAGTTGTTTTATAGCTCGATTTTACTTGGGCTTCACTGGAGATGCTGTTTGTATCAGTCGATGAAGTGCTTACTTCTGAAGCTATCTCATTGGTCCAAGTCTCTTGTTCAGCAACTACTTGTTCAGAATTTTCTTGCTTGAAAAGACCATGGAAAATTGAAAATATCAATGCAAGTGTTATGAAGATTGCTAATACTTTGCTAGTGTTCGTTCCTATGCGTCGTTTCATGGCAACAAATATTTTTCGTATAAGGATGATTACTATCCATAGTATTAAAATGATGCCCAGTAAGGTAATCAAGGTGGCCATATGACCAGCTCCATTCTATTGTTCATTTTTCTCTATAAAAGGAGATATCAACTAGTATTGTATCATAGTTAAGGGTGATTACCGCTTTTTAATGGCTAGCCTAGTGCAACGCAAGAGACCATTTTGTGTATAATGAACAATATATGGATGTTTAGAGAATTTATACCATTTTTAGAAAGGATATTTATGTCAGATAAAAAAATAGATATTAGTCAACAAAGTCGATCGGGTATTTTAAGGAAATTATTTATCTCAACCTTGATGTTATCTGCCTTCACTTTTGGTGGTGGCTATGTGATTATCACCCTATTGAAGAAGACCTTTGTCGATGATTATGGCTGGATTGAAAATGATGAAATGTTAGATTTAGTCGCAATTGCGCAATCTGCACCTGGGGCAATTGCGGTTAACGGTGCAATCGTTATTGGCTACAAATTAGTTGGATTATGGGGCGTATTTACTGCGGTTTTGGCAACTATTATACCTCCTTTTACCATTATTACCCTGATATCCTTCTTCTATGATGCCTTTCGGTCTAATACCTGGATCGCCTTATTACTTGAAGGGATGCAGGCAGGAGTGGCTGCCGTAATCGTAAAAGTTGTGATTGGTATGGCTTTACAGATTACGGATACGAAGAACCCCATCTTGATTGGCGCTATGATTATCGCCTTCATCGCAAATTATATTTTCAACGTGAATGTGATGTTGATTATATTATGTGCGGCGTTATTGGGGATTGGCAAATATATATTTGAGCGCTATAGAGGGGGAAATCACGCATGATTTATTGGCAACTATTCATTTCTTTTGTAAAAGTAGGTGCATTTAGTTTTGGTGGCGGGTATGCAGCCTTACCATTAATTCAGGAAGAAATCGTGTATAATCATCAGTGGCTAACCATCCAAGAATTTACGGACCTTATTACCATTTCCCAAATGACGCCAGGACCAATTGCATTGAATTCGGCTACTTTTGTGGGAAATCAAATTGCCGGTATTCCTGGAGGATTGGTTGCTACCATTGGCGTGGTATTCCCGTCCGTCATCATTGTAACCGCACTGGCGATGATTTATACGAAATATCGTAATTTAGATAGTTTGCAATATGTACTGAAAGCATTGCGTCCGGTTGTTGTCGCTTTGATTGCTACAGCCGGTGTGTCTATTTTAGTGACAAGTTTTTGGGGAGACCAAGTGATTGGTATATCGACAATAAAAATCACTGCCGTGGTCATTTTCGCCATTTGCCTAACCATGTTATATAAAACCAGAGTTGATCCGGTCTTGATTATGCTGTTTGCAGGCATATTAAATGTGGTCGCCGGTCTTGCCGCAACGATTGTTGGCTAAATGATATGAGTCGCTTTGTTTTCTATTTGTTCGTATACTCGGTATAATGTCCGTAATATGTAAATAGGGAAGGGTGTTCATTTTGGAATTAGGTGTACATGATTTAGTCACCATCAATAAAGGGGAAAATGCTGAAGCAGCTTTAGCAAGGACAATGCGTTTTGTTAAAGAAATTGAGGATTTAAATTACAAGCGTTACTGGTTTGCAGAGCATCATAATATGCCTAATTTGGCTTCTGTTTCGCCAGAATTATTAGCGGCATATGCTGCTGCGAAAACCGACCGCATCCATTTGGGTACGGGAGGCACCATGATTATGCACTATTCGCCTTTGAAAATTGCTGAAAATTTTAAAGTGTTGACTGCTTTAGCACCAGGCCGTATCGATATCGGTTTAGGTCGAGCACCAGGATCTGGACCAAATGAAATCAAAGCTTTAGCTGAAGGAAGACCACAAACCTTTACAGATATGTATGACAAGATTGATGTGATTTTGAAGTATCTTGGTGACCAGGAAGCACCTAGTTTTTATGGGAAGGTACAAGCAATGCCACAAAATCTATCTAGTTTAACCGAACCTTGGATGTTAGGGTCATCTGGGCAATCAGCTTTGGTTACTGCACAAATGGGGTTAGGTTATTCTTTTGCTAAATTCTTTGGGATTGATACAGATCCTGATGTCTTTAAATTGTATCGTGATCGTTTTGAACCGAGTGATTTCTTTGATAAACCAAGTGTAATGGTATCCTATATGGTTATTGTCGCAGATACGGATGAAGAAGCGGATTACTTGGCTAAACCGATTGAATTGATGCAAATGGGTATTCGAACAGGTCAAAGAATGCCTAACATGGACCCCGAAGAAGCGAAGGCATATCGTCTTGGACCAGGTGCGCAAGCATTGTTGGAAGAATATTTAGCTAAACGTTTTATCATTAAGGGTTCAAAGGAAACGGTCAAAGCCATTTTAGATGATGAGATCGCGACATTAGGCATTGATGAAATTTTAGTGTATGCACCAATTTTTGATGAAGCCAAACGGTTGCAATCATACCGGTATTTGGCCGAAATGTATGGAAAAATCTAATAGTATATATTATATATAAAACGAGTGCCCAGGTTGAAATTTTCGGGCGCTTTTTTTATACATCGGATTGACTAGTTTTGATAGTTTTAAACTATCGATAATGATATTAAAGTAGAATAGCCGGTTCGTTGACAGCTGGTATAGGATTAGCTATTATTGAGATAGATATTACCGATGACAGGATAAGTAGATAGGCGTCATTTATAGAGAGGTTCCGCAATGGTGAAAGGGGCTAATGGCAAGTATTGAATATGGTCCTCGAGGGTTTTAGGGCATCGAGTGTGAAAGGGATTTTCCTAAACATAAGATAAACTCGTCTTAGCTACGTTACAGGCTAAACCTATCAGTCGGCGTCTAGTTGACAAGGCTCGTAGGTGTTGAGGGGAATGATATGTTCCTAAATTAAGGTGGTACCACGCAAGATGCGTCCTTAGTCGAGATAGTTTGTAAGCTATTTGGACTAAGGATGTTTTTTTTGCTTAAAATTACATTTCAAATATAGGAATAAAAGGGAGAATGTATTATGCGTAAATTAGTGAAATTTGTAGGATTTGGATTGGCATCGTCATTATTGTTAGCAGCTTGTGGATCTGCAGAAGATACGACGGTTAAGATTGGTATTGTTGGGGATGACACGGCGGTATGGGATAGTGTAGCTGAACGTGCTAAAGAAGAAGGCATCGATATTGAATTAGTAAAATTTACAGATTACAATACGCCAAATGAAGCATTAGCGGACGGTTCAGTTGATTTAAACTCGTTCCAAACGATTATTTTCATGAACAATTATGAAGAAACATCTGGAAATGACTTTACAGCAATTGGGAATACTGTCATCACACCTTTAGGAATCTACTCTGAAAAGCATGAATCCATCGAAGAAATTGCAGATGGTCAATCTATTGCAATTCCAAACGATGTAACCAATGGTGGCCGTGCCTTGAACTTATTGCAAGCAGCAGGTTTCATCACCTTAGATCCCGAAGCTTCAGCATCATTCATTCCAACTGTGGATGATATTACAGAAAATCCATATAATTTGGATATCCAAGAAGTAGATGCAGCCCAAACCGCGCGTTCTATTACAGACGTTGATTTCTCAGTAATTAATGGTGGTTTTGCTGTAGATGCTGGTTATTCACCACAAGAAGATGCTTTATTCTTAGAACCTAAAGGTGACTCTTCAGCACAATATGTCAACGTTATCGCAGCTGTAGCTGATAATACAGATAACGAAACCTTCCAACAAATTGTTGAAATATATCAAACTGAAGAAACCGCTCAATTAATTGAAGAGACATATAATGGCGGTCTAGTACCAGCCTGGTCTGACTACGGTTATGAACCAGTAAACTAAGCAAAGATAAGTTAGACGCTAAAAAAGAGATGCTTCCTAAACGGGGCATCTCTTTTTGATAGGCTATGTATAAATGACATTAAATATTGTCCGCAATATAGCGTACTAATTTTTCTGATTTTCCCCAACCTAGGCAAGGATCAGTAATTGATTGTCCAAACACATCGCCACCTGGTTCTTGGCGACCATCTTGTAAGTAAGACTCGATCATAAATCCACGAACGTAGGCTTTAATATCTTCGTTCCATTTACGATTTTGCAATACTTCTTGCACGATTCGAATTTGGTCTAAGTATTTTTTACTAGAGTTATCATGGTTAGTATCTACGACAATAAATGGATTTTTGTAATCTTCTTTTTGGTAATTGTTAATCGTTTTGATTAGGTCTTCGTAGTGGTAGTTTGGTACGATTTCTTTGTTTTCTAAAGTACCACCACGTAAGATGATGTGCGCGTAGGGATTTGCACTTGTCACAACTTCTTGACCTGAGAACATTAATTCTTGAGGTTTTTGTGCTGCATGCAAAGCATTAAAGGTTACTGTTAGGTTACCAGAAGTTGGGTTCTTCAAACCAACAGGGCTATCTATACCGGATGCTACGAAACGATGTTGTTGGTTTTCAACAGAACGAGCACCTACTGCGTGATAAGATACTAAATCTTCCACAAATTGTAAGTTGTCTGGGTATAACATTTCATCGGCAGTAGTTAAACCTGTTTCCACAATCACACGACGGTGCATGTTACGAACAGCTTTCATGCCACGTACCAAGCTAGTTTCGCCAGTAGGATCTTGTTGATGTAACAAGCCTTTGTAACCGTCCCCATTAGTTCTTGGTTTATTTGTATAAACACGTTGTACGATGAAAACTTTATCTTTTACTTCTTCTTGTAATTTGGCTAAGCGATGTGCATATTCTAAAACTGCGTCTTCATTATCAGCAGAACAAGGGCCAATAATCAATAAGAATCGATCATCTTCACCACTAATAATTGCTTTTAATTCTTCATCACGTGCTGCTTTAATGGCATTTTCTTCGTCGGTTAATTTGGCATATTCTTTTACGGCATCGAAATCGACTGGTTCGCTAATTGGTTTGAAACTCATTTTTAATCCTCCTATAATAGGTATTAAGCTTATTTTAACAAACAATAGCGGAAAAAGCATTTTATTTATAGAGAAGTGTGTCTTTTTCTGATAAAAAAATAAACCCACATCAAAAGTATGTTTGCAGCTAGTCAGATTTTCTTTTACAACGACTGCGAATACGTTTTCCTTAACAAGGTTTAACTGTCTATACGGGATATCCTAGTCGCGATTAAGGCTTCATCAACTGTGTTACAAAGGTCTTTACTGTCGAGAATGGCATCTTCACTTTGGATGTATTGATCAATCATGATTTTTCAGCTTTTCAAGCAAATTAATATGATGTTATTGAAGAAGCCAGCACTAATTATTCTGGCTTTTTTTGTTCATCTCAAATTTATTTTTGAATAGCAGTTGATGCAAAAGTGGCTTTTCTTGCTTGAAATACATGTAATTTGGGGTGTTTTCTGTTCTTGCAAATAATATATAAAAAGCATATTGATTTTCACGAATAATTTGGTTAATTAATTTAAAGCGTTCCTGTTTATTTAAGTCGTTTTTTCTGTCGTTTTTCACGCTCCTCTCGTGCAA
>NZ_NEEY01000055.1 GCF_002252085.1 Aerococcus sp. 1KP-2016 | reverse complement strand
AGTCTTCAAGATTACTGGAAAATCATATCGTATGAAAGGGAAAATATAAATGGACTTCTAAATTAGACTGTCAAAAACCTACATTTTTATTCTGTCATAAACCTACAATTTTATACTGTCCTTGACATTGAGACATATAATCTCAGGCGCATTTGCTATTTATGCATTTGATAGTTGTAAAATTGCATTAATTGATAAACATACTTTAGGTACGAGTGTTGTGAGATCCGCGGTTTCTGTTAAGGTATGTGCCCCACTTCCGACTACGCCTAGTCCATCCAGTACTGGAATGTTAGCCTGAGTGCCAAGCGAAGCATCTGACGCCCCCTGGCTCTCTACCAATGTGATTGGTCCAAAGCCACTATTTGTCGCTACCGTCCGATAATGGTTTGCTAGCCAATCCACCTTATCCGTTCGCTCCATTGCATCTACACCAGATTCAATCACATAGCTTGTTTTTGTACCCTCGATAAATGTCTGATTAACGACTTCGTCTATATCATTGAGCATTTCTTGTTTAATTGCTTCGTTGGGGAAACGAAGCGAAAAATTACCTTTAGCGAATCCAGGAATTGTGTTAGCTGAAACCCCACCGTTAAATAAACCACAGTTAATTAATTTATGACGATTGATATCCGTTTTTGATTCTAAGGCCACAACTTTTTGCGCCAGTTCAACAATTGCAGAACGGCCTTTTTCGGCTTCCATACCCGAATGGCCAGCAACACCTGCAACTGTAACAGCTAGCATCATCCCACCTTTACGACTAACAACAATTTTATCTAAAGCCTCACTTGGTTCAAAGTTGAGTAGCAAGTGTGCATCTTGTAGTTCTGCTAACATCTCCTGACGTGTATCAGAATGACGGTGTAAGGTCTCCTCATCCGGGACAAAAATGAGCTTTATGGGATGGTCCTCATAGCCAAAGGTAATCAAATTCTTTACTATATAGAATGCTATTACTAAGCCTCCCTTCATATCCATTATCCCAGCACCTTGGGCAATGCCAGCAGCTTCATCCAACCAACGGAATCCATGGTGAGCCGTTACACCCTCTTCAAATACCGTGTCCATATGTCCAGACAAGACAATTGGTGCTAAATGTTTGGGATGCTTTGGTATATACTTTGCAATCACTATATCCCCTGCTTGATCATGCTGGATTATTCTTGTTTGCATACCTATATTTTGACAAGCTTCTGCCAAAATGTTGCCTACTTTATTAATACCATCCACTTGTTCAATTCCTGATTCTGTATTCACTAATTGTTGTAAGAATGAAATCATTTCGGACTCTTGAGCCTTTACTGTCGCTTCAAGCTCTTCAAATTCAACCATCATCTGCCACCTTTTTCCCCGAATTTTATTTAGTTAACCAAACTGCATCTAAAAATTGTTCTTTAGATCCGGCACTTGCTCTATCCTCGGCTACAATCAGTGGACGTTTCACTAACATGCCATTTTCAGATAGTATTTTCAAAAAGGTTGTTTGATCCATTTCTTTCAACTTTTCTTTTAAACCCATTTCTCGATACAAACTACCCGAAGTATTTAATATCTTGGTATATTGGCCTTCCACTTGTTTCAACGCCAGAGATAACTCCGCAACCTGGGGCGGATTATCGCGAATATCAATAATTTCGCCAAATTCAAGTCCTTTATCTTCTAAATAAGACTTCACTTTTTGTGTTGTTGAACACTGATTCAAGCCATAAATTTTCAACATATTATAGTCCACCTTTCAAAACGCTTATACTTGTTTTTACCATACCCCTGTTCAAAATGCTAGGATAAAAAAAAGCCCTCAAGATAAATACTTACCTTGAGCGCATTTTGAATATTAAATTTTATAATAATTATTCGTTGATGTTACCTAAACGAACTGTATCGCGAACGATTACTAATTCTTCGTCAGTTGGAATAGTAAAGATAGCTACTTTAGAATCTTCACTTGAAATTTTAGCTTCATCGCGAGTATCGTTAGCAGCTTCATCAATTTCCATGCCGAAGAATGACATATGTTCGTCAATAATTGCAGCACGAGTACGGCCAGAGTTTTCACCAATACCAGCAGTGAATACAACAGCATCAACGCCACCCATTACAGCGATATATTGACCAATGTATTTACGAACGCGGTCATAGAAAATTTCTAATGTAGTGTTTGAACGAGCATCACCTTTATCGGCTGCATCTTCAACATCACGCATATCTGAAGAAACACCAGAAAGGCCTAATAAACCAGATTTATTGTTTAGGATACTGATCATATCATCGATGTCATCAATATTCAATTTTTTCATTAAGAATTGAACTAATGATGCATCAATATCACCAGAACGTGTACCCATTGTAATACCTGCTAAAGGTGTGAAGCCCATAGAAGTATCTACAGATTTACCACCATCAACAGCAGTAATTGAACCACCATTACCTAAGTGGCAAGTGATGATTTTCAAATCTTCAATTGGTTTACCCATTAATTCAGCTGCACGATTCGCAACGTATTGATGAGATGTACCATGCGCACCGTAACGGCGAGCACCGAATTCTTCATAATATTCCATAGGGATTGAGTACAAGTAAGCAGTTTCTGGCATTGTTGTATGGAATGAAGTATCGAATACACCCACAGCTGGTTTTCCTGGTAAAATTTTTTGGAAAGCGCGGATAGCTCGAGCTTCTGGACCATTATGTAATGGCGCAAATTCTGCTAATTTTTCAATATTTTGGATTGCTTCTTCATCTAATAAAGCTGACTCTTTGAAGATTTCTCCACCAGCTACCACACGGTGACCAGTACCTGAAATTTCATCATAGCTAGTAATAATGTTTAAAGCATTTAATTGATCTAATAATGTTTCAATAGCAATTTCGTGCGTATCAATATCTTGAACATCCTCAAATTTTTGGCCTTCACCATATTTGATTGAGATATTTGAGTTACCGATACCAATACGGTCAAATTGACCAGAAGCTACAACATTTTCACTTGGTACTTCGTAGATTTTGAATTTTAAACTTGAAGAACCTGCGTTTACAGCAATTACTTTAGACATTCTTTCTCTCCTTTAATATATAAGTCACTAATAATTAGTTATACAATTATTATAGCATGATATCTTTAAAATTTGTAAATACATTTCTTGACAAACATACAAGCATAAATTATAAAAACATTAGTACGGATAATGGGTATATTATTTCATTCTTTCTAGGAATACATCAAATGAATTTAGGAATTTTGGTAATTCCTCTTTACTTTTCAGATCAGGAATCTCCCCTATCAAAATATTCTCAGATTGTTTTGCATGATCTCCAGCTTTTTGAACTAACAACACAGCTTTTCGCGTTTTTTCGCTAGTGAACAAGTTTCCTGGTAATGATAATAATGCTTGGAAATACCCATACTCCCCAATAGCCTGAATGAGATTTTTAATGTTTTCATCTTGAATTAATCCAGCTGGCACAATAAAGATACCCCAACCATTTGGTTTAAGATAACGCAACCCTTGTTCAACCATTAAGTAATGAACGTATGCATGCTCATCTACTGGTCGGTTTTTAGCTGCACTATATGTGTTGGCTACTTCATCTATTGGGTAATAACCTAAAGGTAAATCCGCTACAATGACATCATTTGGCGCGACAATCAGATTTTGTAAACTATCGCCTAGGTATAATTGTGCAGGAATATCTTGTAGTCTAGTGGCCACATCAGCAATAGATAATAATAAGTCATCATTATCATAGCCAGCACCTTTAATTGTATAACCTGCATCTTTCAAAGCATTATATGTAATGGCATATAGGTTACCTGTTCCAATAGTAGGATCAAAAAGATTGATTTCTTTTGTATTTGCTTGTTCTGTACTTACTTTATGGTCCATTAGTTTTGTTGCAAAATAGGCAATCAAAATAGCAATTGCTTCTGGCGTCATTTGGTAATTCGCTTGTAGCTGATCGGCCTTTTCACCTTCAATAAAAGCAAATTGAATTGCTTTTCTAATATCTTCAGCTGAAAGATTTTCGATATTAATTTGATCATATATTTCTCTAAGCTTTGTAGCTTCTTCGTCGGTTGGGCGGTTATCGATTTGTTGCACTTCGCCGTCAGCAAGATTTTGTAAGCTTTCAAATAGTGCTTCTATATATGAAAATTCTAAAGCTTCTTGAATTAGGATACTAGAATCATGAAGAACGCCGAAAAGCTGATTAATATTTTCTACAGACATGTTATTCCCTCTCTATCACGGTATCTATTACATTCCTATTTTCAAGGAATTCTCTGTAACTGTCAATTCTAACGATTGTAGACAAATGACATAATGACAAAAAGAAAAGAGCCTGAACCTAAGCTCAAACTCTTCTCATTTTTATAATTATTCAGCTGTTACAGGGTAAACACTTACTTGTTTTTGGTCACGGCCTTTACGTTCGAAACGAACGATACCGTCTACTTTAGCAAATAATGTGTCATCACCACCACGGCCAACGTTTACACCTGGTAGATTTTAGTACCGCGTTGACGGTATAAAATTGAACCACCTGAAACTTCTTGACCATCAGCACGTTTAGCACCTAAACGTTTTGATTGAGAGTCACGACCATTGGCAGTAGACCCGCCCCCTTTTTTGTGGGCAAAGAATTGTAAATCAAATTTCAACATGAGATAACCTCCTCTATTATTTCGTTATTTTGGATACACGTATAAAGTCACTATAATTCGCTTCGATATCTGCTGACATTGCAAGGTAGCAACTCATAAATAACGTTTGAGCAACAGATTTCTGCTCGCTTGACAAATCGTTTGTCAATTCAATGTACAGATAACCACCATTTTCTTCGTCAGCTTCAATGATAGGTTCAATATTGCCCATACGCGTAAGATTATTCACTGTAGATAATACTACAGCTGAAACCCCAGCACAAACAATATCTTGCCCATATTCACCAGCAAAGGCATGGCCAGTTACTTGTAAACTAATAAACTGGTCTTTATCATCAGTTTTAAAAATTGCTTTTATCATCTATATCATGACTTAAAATTAAGCGTTGATTGAGTCAATAACAACTTTTGTATATGGTTGACGGTGACCTTGTTTACGGTGAGAATCTTTTTTAGCTTTGTATTTGAAAGTTGTTACTTTCTTTTGACGACCATTTTTTTCAACGGTTGCTTCAACAGTCGCACCTTCAACTAAAGGTGTTCCCACTTTCACATCTTCGCCACCAACAAAAACTACTTGATCAAAAGTAACTTTGTCTCCAGCTTCTGCATTTAATTTTTCAATGTAGATTGCTTGTCCAGCTTCAACTTTAATTTGTTTTCCACCAGTTTTAATAATTGCGTACATCTAACGCACCTCCCTATATAGACTTAGACTCGCCACGACATGTGGTCTTTCGACGCTTACAATACGCTGTCATGCGCGGTTGCAGTGTGGTGCTCACACTTTTTACAACATCCAATATAATACCAAAATTATAGGCTTCCGTCAAGAAAATAATCATAATAAAGTTAAATATCTGTATAAAGTTTTTCTAACATTGTTAATTTGCAAATTCAGTTGAAGATTTGATTTGTGTACCGATTTGTTCACCAAAAACGGTATCATGCGTTACGATCAGAATTGCTTTTTGTTTTTCTGTTGCTAGATTTGTAATCAAAGTCCCCACTTGATCAGCAGATTCTCTATCTAACGCTGATGTTGGTTCATCAAAACACAACACACTTGGATTTAACATAAGTGCTCGCGCAATAGCAACCCGTTGCTTTTGGCCTCCAGATAAAGTAGCTGGGTACACATCTGCTTTATCTGACAACCCTACATCTTCTAAGAGCCCCTTAGCTTGTGCTAATAAAGATTCCTTATCTGCAATTTTCTGTGCTAGTGGTGCTTCAATTAAATTTTGGATAACCGTTAGATTTGGGAACAATTGGTAATCTTGGAAAACCATACCTAGTTCATTTTGGTAAGCACGGCGATCACTAAGTGTACCATAGACAGCTTTTTCACCATTGTCTTTAGCTAATACTTTACCATTGATTTCAATCGTACCGCGATCTGCTTCTTCAAGATTGTTGATAATCCGCATAAATGTTGTTTTACCTGTTCCAGATCGCCCTAGTAAAATCACTACTTCACCTGGATTAATTTCAAAATCATAATTATCGATGACAACATTATCTTTATACGCTTTGCTTAAGCCTTTAACTTTTAATGACATATTCTACACCCCTTACCATTTCAATTGTTTTTCAACACGACGTAGGACAACTGTTAAGATTGCTGTTACTAATAGATAAATAACACCTGCTACTAAGTATGGTACCAATGATGCATACGTATTCGCGGCAATATTACCAGCACGTAACATTTCTCCTAATCCAATTACATAAACTAATGATGTATCTTTTACTAATGAAATAATTTCGTTACCCATAGAAGGCATTACAATTTTGATTACTTGAGGTAGAATGATACGTCTAAATCCACGCACTTTTCCAATTCCTAGTACCGAAATACTTTCATATTGACCGGCTGGTACTGCGGAAATGCCTCCTCTAAATATTTCAGCATAATATGCTGCATAGTTGATAACATATGCTAAGACAGCTGCGGTAAATCGATCTAAAGAAATGCCAACATATGGCAGACCAAAGAATATTACCATCAATTGAAGCATAAGTGGACTACCACGCATGATAAATACATAAGCTTCGATAATAGCTTGTAACCATTTAGGTCCAAAGACACGTAATACCCCAATAAGGAAACCAATTGGAATTGAAATAACTGATACAACTACAAATAATAATAATGTCAGTTTTAAACCATTTAACAATGACGGTAATACCGCTAGAACGATATTCGTTTCTTTTGTTGTTGCAGCATCTGCTCCAAACCATTTTGCATAAATTTCATCATATGTACCATTATCACGAAGCGTTTGAATACCTTCATCTACTTGTGTCTTCAATGCCGTATCTTCTTTTCTAAATCCAACACCCATTGGTTCAATAGAAGTTTCGTCAGTAAACATTTGATAATCGTCTAATGTACCCTTTTGCGTTAATGTATATCGTGTATATATTTCGCCTGAATATACAGCATCTACTCGATCTGCATCTAAGTCAGCAAATACTTCGTTATATGAAGGATATAATACTGGATCTGATGCCAATTTACTAAAGGTATCATCTGGCCATTCTTGCATAAAAGTTAAGGCAGTAGACCCAGATTGAGTGGCAATTGTTTTACCAGCTAAATCAGATATTTGCTCTATATCTGAACCCTTTTTACTAATAACAACTTGTCCTGACTCAATATACGGTTCAGAAAATAATACCATCTCTTCACGTTCAGGCGTAATACCATACCCATTCCAGATCATATCAATATTTCCGGAATTTAATTCAGTTTCCTTCATAGCCCAATCAATTGGTTGATACTCTAATTCCCAACCATATAAATCAGCCACCGCATTTGCAAGGTCAATATCAAAACCTACAATATTGCCATCAGCGTCCCTAAATCCCATTGGTGCAAACGTATCATCTAAACCAACCACATACGTTTCGCCAGTAGTATCTTCAGTAGCCTCCACCTGGTTAATATTAAAGCCAAACCATGTGAATAATACAACCAAACTTGTTAATACAAATGTTTTCATTTGAATATTTTTCATAAAACTTCACCCCTTCATTTAGATAAAAAAAAACGTCCTTTTACACTGAATCTCTGTCAGTATAAAAGGACGTGAAAGTTACGTGGTTCCACCTTTTTTCATAGTAGCTTCGCAACTACTATCTCGGTATGTCTATAATTAGACACTGTGATTAACGCTCACTCACGAATTATCTTTAATAATTTGCTCTTGGGTGTGTAGATACGCTTCTTATACCTATTCTCAACTTTGCTAGGCTCTCTTTAATAAGAAGGACGTAACCTCTTCCAATCAACACTTTTAATATTTATAAAGTTATTATAATCATTCTTTAATCTATTAGCAAGTATTATTTTTCAATCCATATAACAATTTTTTGTGTGAACCAAATAAAAATAAATCCTAAGAAAGCATTGAATAACAATGATGGTATATAATTTTGGCTAACAAAATGAACATACGAATTGCTATGAATATTAATGAGATAATACAGTGCATAGATAAAGTGCATATATATCGTATATACAATCAAAATCCATAACCAGACCGTATAAAAATTCATTGGAAATTTCTTAATAACAAATCTAGTTAGGATCACAATCATTGGGAATAAGAATAAATTCACACCAAGAATAGATGAATAGTACGCATCATAGATGAATCCAATAACGATACTAACGATAAATATATTTGAATCTTGTTTTAAGTAAACAGCTAATAGTGTGATAATAATTAATGTAAACTGAGGACTTATCTGAAAGTTTTCAGTACCCAAGCTATACGATAATACAGACATAATGCTACCATCTAGTAGTAGAATGAAAAATACTAAAATAGGAATGATAAATGTATGTTTAATAAAATCTAGCATTTAATTCCTCCTACTCTTGATTGTCATTTTCAGTATTAGAGGTAGTTGTTGTATTTTCATCACCATCATCACTAGCCGAATCGTTATTTAATGTCATTACAACTAAAACAGATCGAATATCTTTGAAATCTGCTGCAGGTTTCACACGCACTGATTGAGATAAACCAAAATTGTCGGAATCAGTTGACGTAACTTCACCAATAATTAACCCTTCAGGTGAAACACCACCTAACCACTAGTTGTTACTGTATCATCCTTCTGAACTTTTGCATCTGATGGTACTTGTTCAAGAATTAATTCCTGAGTTTTTTCATCGTAATCGGTAAGTATTCCCGAAACAATGCTATCTTCCAACTGTACGCTCACCGCAACATTCATCATTTGATTATTTTCAGTAATAAGTAATTGCACTTTAGAACTCGTTGCTGATACTTCTTTTACATGGCCAACAAGTCCACTATCAGTCATTACAGACATACCTTCAGCTATACCGTCATTAGCCCCAACGTCGATTACAATTGAATCTACCCATGTATCTGGAGATCTTGAAATAACTGAACTAGCTATCACCATTTTACCAACAAGAGAAGGCTGCAATGATAATAAATTAGATAGTTCTTCATTCTCACTTTGTAAAATTTGGTTTTGTGCTTCTAATTCTTCTAGTGAAGAAATCTGGCTTTTTAGTTCTTGATTTTCTTCGTAAGTATTCATCAAGTCATTAATTGAATCCGTAAATCGCATCATTGCATTGGTTGGTGTCGATACAAATCGACCAACGATTGCAGTCACATCATTCACCCATAAAATTGGTTTAGGCATATTTGATTGGCTAAATATCGAATAGGCAATCATACTGAATGAAGTGATGACACTAACAAGCAGGACAATTAACTTTTTATTTTCAAAAAATCGTCGCAATATTATCCATCCCTTCACTTACTTTGCTTTACCATTATACCAAAACGACTTGTTATTTTGTATATTTTATAAAAGGCAAATTATTCTTAATATTAACTTATGATAAATAAAAAAAGGAAGCTTTCGCCTCCCCTTTTATTATATGACCCGTACGGGAATCGAACCCGTGATACCGCCGTGAAAGGGCGGTGTCTTAACCGCTTGACCAACGGGCCGAAATAATATATTTCTATATATGGTCCGAGACAGATTCGAACTGCCGACACCTTGAGCTTCAATCAAGTGCTCTACCAACTGAGCTATCAGACCTTAACAAATAAAAAAAAACGGTCCCGACGGGAATCGAACCCGCGATCTCCTCCGTGACAGGGAGGCGTGATAACCGCTACACTACGGGACCCTACAATTGCGGGAGTAGGACTCGAACCTACGACCTCCGGTTATGAGCCCGACGAGCTGCCAACTGCTCCATCCCGCGATAATATTAAAATAAAAAAAGGAGGATAAGGGATTCGAACCCTTGCGCGCTTTTACACGCCTGACGGTTTTCAAGACCGTTCCCTTCAGCCGGACTTGGGTAATCCTCCAAAAGTAAAAATATATAAATATTCTATAATCCCATACAAGGATGGACCTTGTAGGACTCGAACCTACGACCGGACGGTTATGAGCCGTCTGCTCTAACCAACTGAGCTAAAGGTCCAAGTAAAAATAGAAATAGCGGCGAAGGGGATCGAACCCATGACCTCCCGGGTATGAACCGGACGCTCTAGCCAGCTGAGCTACACCGCCATATGAATATCATCTAATAAGTGGAGAATAGCGGGATCGAACCGCTGACCTCCTGCGTGCAAAGCAGGCGCTCTCCCAGCTGAGCTAATCCCCCAAATTAGAATCGGGAAAACAGGATTCGAACCTGCGACCCCTTGGTCCCAAACCAAGTGCTCTACCAAGCTGAGCTATTTCCCGGGTCATGCACCCAGCAGGATTCGAACCTGCAACCGCTTGATTCGTAGTCAAGTACTCTATCCAGTTGAGCCATGGGTGCTTAAGTATAAAATGCCGAGGACCGGGGTCGAACCGGTACGAGGTTAACCCTCGCAGGATTTTAAGTCCTGTGCGTCTGCCAATTCCGCCACCCCGGCATATTTATATAAGATGTTCATATGTATGTCTTATTCAGACAAAGCGGAAAACGGGGTTCGAACCCGCGACCCCCACCTTGGCAAGGTGGTGCTCTACCACTGAGCTATTTCCGCATGTGTTTTTGTTTCGTCAACTGACGACTAGATAATAATATCATCTGATAGCAAAGCTGTCAATAATATTTCTAAAAAAAATTCAAAAAATTTGAAAATAATTTTTTTAGCCCTCTAAAAACCAATGAAATCAATTCTTCACAAATTCTTCAAAATTTTCGTCAAAATCTTCATTATTAATTCAAAGCTGTCTTCTATTATATACACATACCCAATATTTAAACTTTTCTTCATACAAATCTTTCTCCTCCCAAACGAAAGATTAAGAACCCTACCGTCTCCCAACGGTAGGGATTTTTTTGTTTTGGGAGCAGTAGATCTGAAAACAAAATAATGAAAGAGGGCCAGCCCTCTTTTCATTTTGACGATTACCAAAAATACAGGACGTTCACCGTGGGTAGTTATACTGCACTTGTTGAGAAGACTGCGATTATAGAATGAACCTCCCATTCTCTAATTTTGGGCGCTTTTATCAAGAATAAATCGTGGTTCTATAAAATATCTTATTTTTTTATAGCATATATTTCCATATTTGATAGATTTTTTTATTTATAAAGAACGAGCGTCATATAATAATATTCGTCAATTATTTATAGAATGAAATTTTAT
>NZ_NEEY01000054.1 GCF_002252085.1 Aerococcus sp. 1KP-2016 | reverse complement strand
AAAGAGGATGAAATCGAGACCTTGGCTCGATTTCAAATTGAAAGACCTTGGCTTTCAATGGTCCCGCGGCTCACAAGGAACGTACACTGTAAGGACGAAAAATCTATGATTTTAATTTTTTGTCCCAGGCTTGTCTTTTTGCGTGTGTATCTATATTTCCAATAATATCTTCACACGCCAACCACTAGTGACCTGAAGCAGAGGATTTCAGCACACCAATGAGATTTGGTCAAAATTCATCAAACAAAAGTGTTGACAAAAAGTAAGTGTGCTTCTATACTATAAATATAATTAATTCGAAATCGAAATGAAAGAATTCGAATTAATAGAAATAATTCACAAATTTTATCACGCGTGAAAAACAAGGGGTGAAAGAATGATGACCATTTCTTCTGGGTGCACTTGCATATAAGCAATGTTGACGAATACAAAATGTAAGCTAACAAACATAAATAAACAGCATACTCATAAAACCAATAACAACAACCAATTTCTACTTAGCCTAACTAACTAAGTAAAAGCCAAAAAGCAAAAACACAAAAATGAAAGCATGAACGAGTGAGGATTTACCGAAAAACCTCAATTAGCCAACTGAATTTATTCAGAAATAACCAATCCAAAGCAACAAATTCAAATTTAATCATATACATAATTCAAATCAAGTAAATCAAACAAGCAAGTACAAGCTTCAAATTTTATCTATCATCAAATTTTGACAAGTCTATCAACAATGAACCCCAGCCATTCCTGAAAGTGGCTGGGGTTTCATTTGTTTATGCATCAATACATCGATGGAATAAGTAGCTAGACCAGATGAGGCAGCTGGCACCGAGGGACCAACCAGCGATGACATCAGTAAAATAATGCACACCTAGATATAAACGCGATCCGCCTAATGCAATCATCATGAATGCAACAAATAGGATTAAAGGAAGCTTAAGTTTAGGGTGCTTGTCCCCGTAATAGTGCCAAATCAGAAATGCCAAGGTGCCCCATACAACAATCGAACCTGTTGCATGTCCCGAGGGAAAAGAAAAACCAGTTTGATCGACTAAATGGGCAACATATTCTGGTCGTATCCTTTTCACGGTGTATTTGATTGCGCCCACGATGAGCCCCGTACTGGTAAAGATGGATAGTATCGTCCATAGACCGACACGCCACTTTTTGCTAATCCAAGAAAAAAGTGTGGCGATGATGAGCGTTGTGATGATAACGCCAGGCGTGTTGCCAAGATAGGTGTAAGTTTGGACGAAGTTGGTGAAAGCAGGTGACCCCCAATGATACAGATGCTGCCCCACACTGATATCAAAGTGGGTGAGGGCATGCCTTTGGGTTAAGACCAGTATAAATAATACGAGAAAGGGCAAGCTTGTCAAAATACCTGCCGTTAGATATTTCTTTGTTGATTGTCTTGCGTGCATAAGGGACCTCCAATAAGTGCAATATATTTTATATTATATGGAAATGACCTTTGGCGCAAGCGACTTAGGTCCTATAATTTAAAAGAAATAAATCGGCTGAAATAGCTTGAAATGTGTAGGAGAAACATGTATACTATTTAAGACCGTTTACTTCGTAAGTTGAATCACCAACGCTTCACGCAGTTTACGGCGAAAATTATGAAAGAGGTGTTGTCACATGGCAATTTCAAAAGAACGTAAAAACGAACTAATCCAACAATTTGCACGTCACGAAGGAGATACTGGTAGCCCAGAAGTACAAATCGCTATCTTAACAGAAGATATTAACTCTCTTAACGAACATGCACGTACGCATAAAAAAGACCACCATTCCTACCGTGGTTTAATGAAAAAAGTTGGTCACCGTCGTAACTTGTTAGCTTACTTACGTAACAAAGACGTAGCACGTTACCGTGAATTGATCAAAGCTTTAGGCTTACGTCGTTAATCTTTACAAAAAAATATTATTTTTACGAGCGAGATACATTTGTGTCTCGCTTTTGTTGATTTTTACGACCTTTTATAGGAAAATAAATGAGTATGAAATAGCATGCCAGCAGTTAATTACTACTATGCAAATTTGTGGGTTTCAAGGGTGAAACGTAGAAATTTGTTTAGTAGCAAACTGTTTGGCAGTAAGCGAAATAAAGGAGCGTTCGAATGAACACAGAAGAAAAACAAGTTTTTAAGATGAATTGGGCTGGACGTCCATTGTCAATTGAGTACGGCCAATTAGCAAAACAAGCTAATGCAGCAGTGCTTGTACGTTACGGTGATACAGTTGTGTTAACAGCTGTTGTAGGTGCTAAGGAAGCGAAACCTGGCCAAGATTTCTTCCCACTACAAGTGAACTATGAAGAAAAAATGTACTCAGTAGGTAAAATTCCTGGTGGCTACATCAAACGTGAAGGGCGTCCGAGTGAACATGCAACCTTAACAGCGCGTTTAATTGACCGTCCAATCCGTCCAATGTTTGAAGAAGGCTTCACCAACGAAGTGCAAGTCATCAATACAGTCTTATCTGTAGACCCTGACTGTTCACCAGAAATGGCTGCAATGTTAGGTTCATCTGCGGCACTGACCATTTCAAATATTCCATTTGATGGTCCAATCGCAGGGGTAAACGTTGGTCGTGTAAACGGTGATTTCATCATCAACCCAACAGTTGCCCAACAAGAACAATCAGACTTAGAATTGATTGTTGCTGGTTCTAAAGATGCAATCAACATGGTTGAATCTTCTGCAGCCGAATTATCTGAAACTGAAATGTTAGAAGCCTTGATGTTTGGTCATACTTCTATCCGCGAATTATGCTACTTCCAAGATGAAATTCGTGCCAAAATCGGTCAAGAAAAAATGGATGTGAAATTAAACACACCAGATCCAGTTTTACTCGCTGAAATTACTGCGAAATACTACCAACAAATGGTAGACGCTATCCAAGTTTACGACAAATTGGAACGTGAAGAAAACATTGAAAACGTCAAAGCAGCGATCATTGCTGATTACAATGACTTATACGCTGAAAACGATGATGTTGCCACTTTAATGGACCAAGTGCGTCAAATCGCTGACCAATTAGAATATAAAGAGGTACGTCGTTTAATCACAGATGATAAAGTACGTCCTGATGGCCGTAAAATTGATGAAATTCGTCCTTTAGCATCAGAGGTTGGTTTATTACCACGTACACACGGTTCTGGTTTATTCACTCGTGGCCAAACGCAAGCCTTGTCAGTAGCAACTTTAGCACCATTATCTGAAGAGCAACGTATTGACGGATTAAGTGGCGATGTTACACAACGTTTCATGCACCACTACAACTTCCCACAATACTCTGTAGGTTCAACTGGTCGTTATGGTTCACCTGGACGTCGTGAAATCGGTCACGGTGCTTTAGGTTACCGTGCCTTAAGCCAAGTATTGCCAAGTGAAGAAGAATTCCCTTATGCAATTCGATTAGTAGCTGAAGTATTAGAATCTAACGGTTCATCTTCTCAAGCTTCTATCTGTGCAGGTACTTTAGCTTTAATGGATGCCGGTGTGCCAATCAAAGCACCAGTAGCTGGTATCGCAATGGGTCTGATCATGGACGAAGATGAAGTAAACTACACTATCTTAACAGATATTCAAGGTCTAGAAGATCATTTAGGTGATATGGACTTTAAAGTAGCTGGTACTGCTGAAGGTATCACTGCCTTACAAATGGATATTAAGATCAAAGGGATTACCGAACAAATCTTACGTGAGGCCTTAAATCAAGCACATAAAGCACGTGTGGAAATTTTAGGTCATTTAGCAGCTACAATTGACGCACCACGTGAAGAAATGAGCCCATACGCACCTAAGATTGAACAAATTCGTATCGATCCTAACGACATCAAAGTAGTTATCGGTAAAGGTGGAGACACCATCAACAAGATTATCGATGAAACAGGTGTTAAAATTGATATCGATCAAGAAGGTGGCGTAAACATCGCATCAACAGATGCAGCCATGATTGAACGTGCCAAAGGAATCATCCGTGAGTTAACGTTAAAAGTAGAAGCAGGCCTAATTTATGAAGGTACAGTAAAACGTATCGAAAAATTCGGTGCCTTTGTGGAAATCGCTAAAGGTAAAGACGGATTAGTCCACATTTCTCAATTACAAGCTGAACGCACAAATAATGTTGAAGATGTTGTGGCATTAGGTGATAAAGTTCGCGTCAAAGTAACAGAAATTGACAACCGTGGCCGTATCAACTTGACCATGAAAGATATCGACGCAGAATAATGATTCAAATATTAAATGGAAAGCAATCGATCAGCGTATCGGTTGCTTTTTTTGTGGTGAAGACATTCATTCACACCATAAAAAGAGAGTGGAATTCTGTCTCAGTCCCTTTCTAATAAAATATTCTCATTTTTTTATCATAAAATTGTCATTTTCATTGAGAAATATCGCCAGCTTTGATAAAATGAAGCAGCGATAACCTTTTTGGTTCAACGAAAAATAGATAAGAGGATGAATAATATGTCAAAAGAGTATACTGTTGCCATTGTCGGTGCTACTGGTGCTGTGGGCGAACAATTTAGAACATTATTACCAAATGCAAAATTCCCTATTAAAGATATTAAATTATTGGCGTCTAAACGCTCTGCAGGTAAGGAATTAGCTATTGGTGACAAAACCTACCTTGTGGAAGAATTAACCAAAGATGCATTTGAAGGTGTAGATATTGCTTTCTTCTCAGCTGGTGGCGACCGTACAATTGAATTCGGTCAAGCTGCGATTGATGCGGGTGCCATTGTGGTAGATAACACGTCTGCTTTTCGTATGGATCCAAATACACCATTAGTCGTACCAGAAGTTAATCCGCAAGATTTAGCCAAACATCACGGTTTAATTGCGAATCCTAACTGTTCAACAATTCAAATGGTGGTAGCTTTAAACCCAATTCGTAACCAATTTGGCTTGGACCGTGTGATTGTGTCAACTTACCAAGCTGTTTCAGGTGCCGGTGCCAAAGCAATCGATGAAATGCGACAACAATACAAAGCAATCGAAACTGGACAAGAAATTACAGAACCAGCTATTTTACCAGTAGGTGGAGATGAAAAACATTATCAAATGGCTTACAATGTATTGCCACAAATTGATAAGTTCCAAGATAACCACTATACTTACGAAGAAATGAAAATGACAAATGAAACGAAAAAAATCATGGGTGACGATACGATTGGTGTATCTGCTACATGTGTACGTGTGCCAGTTGTCTATGGTCATTCAGAATCCGTTTACTTTGAAGTTGATCAAGATGATGTGACAATTGAAGATATTCAAAGCGTATTGCGCGACGCACCGGGTGTTGTTCTAGAAGATGATATTGCTAACCAAGTATATCCTCAAGCAATCAATGCGGAAAAACGTACGGAAACATTTGTTGGGCGTATCCGTAAAGATTTGGATTTCCCTCGTGGTTTCCATATGTGGGTTGTTTCTGACAACTTGTGGAAGGGCGCAGCCTTGAATTCCATCCAAATTGCAGAGCAAATGGTAGCTGATAAATTAATTTAATTTATGTTATAATGTACATAACGATGTGCGGGCAATGGGCTAAGCAAGACATTGTGCCGCATTTTTTTGAGTCAAAAACATATTATGCCACTAACAGTATTGCGTAGGCTTAATACAGGATGCACTAACTTTTCAGCGTGCAGCCAGACCAATTAACCAAAACTATAAAACATATACATATTAGGAGGAATAACATGAGTGATATAAATATCATCGCTCTTGGTGGTGTCCGTGAGAACGGTAAAAACATGTACCTAGTCGAAGTAGACGAAGCTATCTACGTCTTAGACTGTGGACTTGTATACCCACCAGATGAACTATTAGGAATCGATATGATGATTCCAGACTTTACTTACTTACTAGAAAATCAAGATCGCGTTGCCGGCGTTTTCTTAACACACGGACATGCGGATGCTATCGGAGCCTTGCCATATCTATTGAAAGACTTGCAAGTACCCGTATTTGGTACAGAATTAACGATTGAATTGGCTAAATTACAAGCCAAAAAACATGGTTTGAAAAACTACCAAGACTTCCACGTGATTACAGAAGATAACGAAATCGACTTTGGTACAGTGGTTGTGAAATTCTTCAAAACAACCCATTCAGTGCCTGAATCAGTAGGAATTGAAGTTGCAACATCTGAAGGTAGCATCGTCTACACAGGTGACTTTAAATTCGACATGACTGTAACTGGAGACTATGCAACTGATTTTTCACGCATTGTTGAAATCGGTCATAACGGCGTATTCGCCTTATTAGCAGACTCAAATGCAGCTGAAAATCCAAGAGCCAATGCGTCTGAAATTGAAATCGAACAAGGCCTATTAAAAGAGGTTCGTAAAGCTAAGGGACGTGTCATCATTGCAGCCGTTGCTTCAAACTTGATGCGTATCCAACAAGTATTAGATGTTGCTAAGAAATTAGGCCGTCGCGTATTCTTAGACGATACGGAATTAGAAGAAATTATCGATGTTGCTATTCGTTTAGGCAAATTGACTATCCCGTCAAAAGACTTGATTACTGATTTAAAAGACTTAGATAAATACGAAGCCAATGAAATCATTTTCCTAGAAACAGGTAAAACGGGCGAACCATTAGCGACCCTACAAAAAATGGCTTCTGACCGCAACACAATAGTCAATATTACCGAAGGCGACAAGATCATCATTGCAACTTCTCCATCTTACGATATGGAAAAAGTAGTAGCAGAGACTAAGAATGATATCTACCGTGCCGGTGGCGAAGTAGTTGAACTTGCCCAAGCCTATGATTCTTCTGGTCACGCAAGTCCTAAAGACTTACAAATGATGATGAGTCTCTTAAAACCTAAATACGTGGTACCAATTTCTGGTGAATACCGTGCACTTGCAGCCCAAAAGAAACTGGCTAAACAAGTAGCTATTCCAGATGAAAACATCTTCTTGCTAGACAAGGGTGATATTTTAGCGTATAAAGATGGCAACATCCACATTGGTGGTGCTGTGCCAGCTGCGAATATCTTAATCGATGGTTCTGGTGTCGGTGACATTGGGAATATTGTATTACGTGACCGCCGTATTCTATCTGAAGATGGTATCTTCTTAATCGTGTTAACGATTTCTCGTCGTCTAGGTAAAATTTTATCTGGTCCAGAAATTATTTCACGTGGTTTCATTTACATGAAGGCTTCTGAAACATTATTAGATGAGTCAAAAGCATTGGTTGTAGAAGTAACTGAAGAAAACTTGAAAGACAAAAACTTCGAGTGGTCTAAATTAAAAGGTGACATCCGTGATGCCTTAAGCAAGAAACTGTACAATGAAACCCAACGTCGTCCAATGATCTTACCAGTCATTATGGAGGCATCAAATTACCATCCCGACAAAAAAGATAAAAAACCAGCTAAGGATAATTAGGGGGGATCAAATATGAATGCTTCTCAAAAATTACTTGTTTGGGTTGAAGGTTTACTATTTGTGATTTTAGCATTGCTAATTGAAACTACTTTCCCAGAAACGATTACAAGTCACAATTATTACTTAGAAATTTCACTAACCCTACTCATCTTTTATAGCTTTAGAAGAGGGGATATTGCCGGCTATATAGCTGGTGCTGTCTTGGGGTTAGGTATTGGTTACTTCCAAGTAGAGAATATCCAAACGGAATGGATGGTGCTAGTTGCATCTGCTGTCCAATATGCGATGGCTGGTTTGGCAGGGAAATTTGCACGTAACTTGCAACGTACCTTGTTCAACCGTCGTATGAAGAGTGTCTATTTAAACTTGATCACAGGTACAGTCTTATCATACCTTGCTTTCTTCATCTTGAAGTTCATCTTCAACCAATATGTTTTACATGTTGGTGAAATCGCAAATGGACCGTATGCTGTTACCATCGGTTTATCATTCCTAGGTAATGTAGTCTTAGGTGTAGCAATTCTATTCATCATATTGAATGTGTCTGCTAAATACTGGATCCCGAAGAACACGCCTTATATTTCACGAAAAGAACGTTCGCGTTTGTTAAATGATTAATCTAAAAGAGTTATACAAAAGGATTTACAAATAACAGATACATGCAGAGAGCTGACAAAGGACCTAGATATTTTTCTATCAGAACCTTTTGTCCGCTCTTTGTTTCATTAGGAGGAAAAGATGGCTGATTATATAATTTGGGGTTTAATTATTTTACTCATTATCAATACACTAGCCGCAATTTTTACAGTGTTCAGAGAACCTCGTCCCGTATCTACTATTTGGGCATGGCTACTCGTATTAATCCTATTACCAGGATTCGGCTTTATTATTTATTATTTCGTTGGCCGTAAATTGTCATCACAAAATATTTTCCGAATAAAAAACCAAGAAGTGTATGGGATGACAGGGCTGAAGGCAAAATATTTGGATTCTGATCAAAAACACAAGGAAATGGCCAAGTTTCCAAAAGAAGTGCAAAAAATGATTCGGCTACTTTACAATAGCGATCATTCCATTCGTACCGATAATAATCAGGTGCAAATTTTCACTGATGGCCAAGAGAAAATTGATCAATTAGTAAAAGATATCTATGCAGCCAAAGACTCAGTCCACGTTCAGTACTATATCTTAACGGATGATGAAACAGGCATAAAATTAGTGGATGCTTTAGTTGATCGAGCAGAAGCGGGATTAGAAGTAAAACTATTAACAGATGCGATTGGCTCACGTTCGTTAAGTAGGAAATCCATTCGCCGGATGCAAGCAGCGGGTGTGCAATTTGAAAGTTTCTTCTCAAAAAGTCCATTACTGATTGTCAATTTCCGTTTGAACTGGCGAAATCACCGTAAAATAGTTGTTATTGATGGCTTTATTGGCTATGTAGGTGGCTTTAATATTGCGGATGAATATGTAGGAAAAGGACCATTAGGTTTGTGGCGAGATACCCATTTGCGTATCCAAGGCGATGCAGTGAAGACCCTACAAAGTCGTTTCATGATTGACTGGTTTGCTTCCAAGAAAGCATCACCAAAAGATTTTGATCGCGAGTATTTCCCAGAACCACAAGTTGAAGGCACAACATCAATGCAAATCGTGTCGTCTGGTCCAGATGAAGAATCAGATCAAATTAAAATGGGTTACTTACAAATGATTCATATGGCTGAAAAGCACATTTATATTCAGTCACCATATTTCATTCCAGACGAGGCTGTTTTTGAGGCGATTCAATTGGCTGCAACTTCGGGTGTGGAGGTTCATATTATGATACCATTTAAACCAGATCATCCGTTTGTTTATCGGGCATCAGAGTATTATGCCAAACAGTTATTACAAAATGGGGTTTGTATTCATAAATATCGTGAAGATAGCTTCCTACATGCAAAAACAATTTGTGTAGATGGTAAAGTGGCGAGTGTTGGTACAGCCAATTTTGATATTCGAAGTTTTGCTTTGAATTTTGAGGTAAATGCTTTTATCTATGATGAGGAAGTTGTCGGTAAATTAGAGGCAATTTTTGAAGAAGATATGAAAGTATCTATTAATGCAGATAAGGAACATTTCGCAAACCAAAGTTTGTGGAAGAAATTCCGTCAAAGTTTCTCGCGTTTATTCTCACCAATTTTATAGGAAGATACAGCAATGGCTGCCGTCCGTATACCTATGCAGTATATACGGAACGAGCAGCCATTATTTCGTTTACTTTGATTACGCGCATGACATCGTTGTCTACATCTTCAAAAACAACAACATCTTTATCAGTGAATTTAGAACGGAAGATACCGAACATCACATCTTTTGTATTCATGTTACCAATTTGACGGGTAACGGTGATGTATACTGGTTGACTCAATTCATTTGAGTAGTTAATATGTTTAATAATATCTTTGATGGGCATGATAGTCGTTAAGACATTGTTCGACTTGTCCTTACTTGGTCTAGAGAAAGGTAGCACATTTGATGGTGTGCCTTGCTCTTCAGCGAACATCATGGGATCAACAGGGGTAAATAGACTACGTATTGTTTGATAAGATAATGGATTTTGCATGATAAGCCTCCTTAATTCTAGTGCCAAATAATTTTCAAGTTTCTTTGTGTTAGACGCTTGGGGGGGGGGCAAACGTCTGTTCGACTTCATGGTTTTATTATATAGAACGTTCGTTCGGGGTGCAAGTGTTTTTTCGAACATCTGTTCATATTTTTACTAAAAGCTAATAATATGGTATGATTCTAATTGAAAATTAATCCCAACATTAGAGAAAATCGTATGCTCATTGAGACAAAGTCATCAAATTTGTGGTACTATAAAAGCTATATTAATTTGTGAAGGGTGAAAGGTGTGCTATGAAATCGAAAGGACTATTAGTTGTGTTATCCGGTCCCTCAGGCGTAGGGAAAGGAACAGTGCGTCAAGCATTGTTTGAAACTGATACGAACCATGATCAGTTTTATTATTCAGTTTCTGCAACAACTCGACAACCGCGACCAGGCGAAGAACATGGTAAGGATTACTTCTTCGTTGATCGTGACAAGTTTGAAGAGATGATTGATGAAGAACGTTTGTTGGAGTATGCTGAATATGTAGGCAACTACTACGGGACACCATTACAATATGTTGAAGAAATGACCAATGAGGGTAAAGATGTTTTCCTTGAAATAGAGGTTCAAGGTGCCCTACAAGTAAAACGACGTATGCCAGATGGTGTGTTCATTTTCTTGGCACCGCCCACTATGCACGAATTGGAATCAAGAATTGTAAATCGTGGTACTGATGCACCAGACGTGATCGAAAAACGTATGCATCAAGCCCGTGAAGAGTTACAATTAGTTACACAATATGACTATGTTGTAGAGAATGATAATGTTGATGCTGCGGTAAAACGTATTCAAACCATTATTAATGCAGAGCATCTGAAAACAGATCGCTTTATTGACGACATCGTAGAAAATTACCTTAAAGAAGGGGACGAAAAATAATGATTATCTATCCATCAATTGACAAATTATTAGACCGTATCAACTCTAAATACTCATTAGTTTCAATCGCTGCAAAACGAGCAGTTGAACTACAAACTGATAAAAACCCAATGCTTAACGAATACAAATCACCTAAATTTGTCGGTCAAGCATTAGAAGAAATCGCATCAAATGACTTGGTTATCGATCCAGACTCACTAACCCAAAAATAAAAATAGGATGTGAGAAAAAGCGTTTTGGCCCTAACCACTGGAAGACTATAGCAGTGACGCACGCAGTGTGGCGCAATATAGTCTGAAGCGCAGGGCTTCCTGGAGGACCGAACTCAACTTCACAGGATGTGAGCAATAGCGTTCAGCCCTCAACTGGTGGAAGGTGAATGACGGTGATGACGGTAGTCATCGACTAATTCATCTGAAGCAGGCAGAGGGTTGCTATTGCAAACTCAACTTTAGGATGTGAGCGCGAGCTCAACTTCATAAGGATCGAAGGAAGTGGCTGGGACAAAAGGCCTCTAAAAAGGCGTACACAATTCTTAAAAAGAATTGTGTACGCCTTTTACTTTGAAAAATTTTTTATAAAATTTTGATTGAAATAATATCACGGAACAGGTTAAAGGACTGAAAGTGTAGTTCCTTAGCCGTGAAAG
>NZ_NEEY01000053.1 GCF_002252085.1 Aerococcus sp. 1KP-2016 | reverse complement strand
TGAGCCAGGATCAAACTCTCATGAAAGTTTTCATGAGCTTGATTGCTCATTAAAGTTTGCTGACTTATTTATAGTAGTTCTCACTACTTTAGTAACTTTCGTTACTGAATTGTTGGTTTCAATCTTACCGATTGAACACCTACACAATTTGGTTTGTCTTCTTTGTTCAGTTTTCAAAGGTCTATTTCGTTGCCTTGCAGCAACTCATATATCATATCATCTTCATTCAACGTTTGTCAATAGAAAATTTAAAAAAGTTTTTTAACTTCTCTTGCTTAACGTCTCTTGTAGAAGCGACTTTAATATCATAACTTACTAGCCAACTGCTTGTCAACAAGTAATTTAAAAATATTTTTCGTTGTGATGACAGCGTTTAAAACGCGTTCACGACAACTATTAAACAATACCATGTATTCAATATGTAAGTCAATAATATTTTTAAAAAAACTCAAATTTATTTCTTACGTGATTACAATAGATAATTATTTCCGTAACAAGAATTATAGCAAGGAATGCTTCAGCTTTCAAGTGAATTTCTTTAAAAATTTCAAAAAAGGTACTTTTCAAAGAAAAACGAACCTCCGTTTCCGAAAGTCCGTCCCTGTTTTTTTAATATTACTGATTCTTATGGTAATAAGTTACCTGCACTCTGATAAATGTCGTACCATTCTTCGCGTGTAAATTGAATGTCACTACCTTTAGCATAATTCAAAATACGGTCGATATTAGTGGTACCTAATACCACTTGTGTACGACCTGGGATTCTTAAAATCCAGGCAATAGCTGCAGCTTCTTTATCAATACCATAGCGCGCGCCAATTTCTTCAAGTTTTTCATTCAGTTCTTTGTATGTTGGATCGTTAAAGAATACGCCATTTTCGCCTTGAATAGGAGACCAAGCTTGGACTGTCATGTCATGTAGTCGCGCATAATCAATTAATTCACCTGCACGATTGATGCCTTCATCATTCTTACGGTTTACATTGAAGCCGTAATCCAATGCTAAAGTATGGGCTGGTGATAGTTGAATTTGATTAGCTACAATATCTTGTTTTACATAACGTTTCAATAGATCAACTTGTAGTGGCGTATGGTTACTTACACCAAAGTGGCGAACTTTACCACTGGCTGCTAATTCTTCGAATGCCTCAGCGATTTCTTCTGGTTCCCATAAGGCATCATTTCTATGGAGTAATAGTATGTCTAAATATTCTGTTTGTAATCGTTCAAGACTTTCATCTACTGAAGTAAGAATATGTTCTTTTGAAAAGTCAAAGTAATTACGCTTGTTGTCATTAATCGTACCTGGTAAGTAGATACCCACTTTGGATTGTAAGACGATATCTTCTCGTTTGATATCTAAGCCCGCGAAAGCTTCACCAAACAACTTCTCAGCACCACCACGTTCTCTTACATAGATATCAGCGTGATCAAAGAAATTTAATCCTGCATCAACTGATTTTTGAATTAAATCTTGCACTTCTGCTACACTTTTATCTTCAATGCGCATGCAACCTACTGCAATGTTTGGTACAAATAAGCCTGTATGACCAATTTCAACTTTTTTCATTATCTTTCCTCCGTATCGAGTGATTATTATAGAAAACGGTTTCTTATGCTACACATGAATTATACCCTTTACATTCTCAGATGGAAATCATTTCACCTCATTAGGGTAAATGAAATTTATATCATGGTATTACGCTTAAAGCCTGTTTGACGGTATGACCAGTATAACATTGCTATCGTACCTATCCATAAAATTGGTAGCATCACTGCAGTTGTTGGAAAAGCAATACCTACTATTATAGCAACAATTGCCGGAACCCCCATGGCCATTGCAACCATACCTACACAATATTCAAAAGAAAATAAATCATGGAAGTGGTGTTTTTGTAGGATATTTAAACGACTCGCTACTAGCAATAAGCCCCCCAATCCTAAGATAAAGAAGGTTAATTGACGTGTCATGATTAACATCTGTAAATTCTGCGTATTTATTTCAACATGGTAATTTTGACGTAAACTTTCGACAAGCTGTCCGTTATCCCCTAAATGATCCATCAGATCAAGCGGTAAATTCGCCGTATAGCGTGTATCACTATCCACTTGATAGACAAATTGATCTGGCAAAATGAGTAAGATACTTTCGTTATCTTTTAAATAACCTTCTATGTTATCAGCACTCGGTATCATCACAACCTTCATGGCATTTCCTTCGATGATTTGATCAGTAAGGTCCGAAGCAAACACGCCATTATCATAATTTAAAGTCGCTAATCGACTAGCTGTATCATCCGGCAACATGTTTGTTAATTGATCAAAGTCTTGATTGACCGATTTGTCTTCTATTGATTTGAAAGTTGAATAAAATGGTAAAGTCATCAAAATCGTCCATATGACCATAACAAATACCGATTTCCACCAAGTCATCTTATAGCGATGGTGAAAGATATTACTCGGGCTGAAAATATCACGAATATAATGAATCGGAAACATAAATTTTGTTCGCTCCTTTTTTGTACTGCCTTCATTATAACGGACGATATAAAGATTGATAGTGCGTATTTAACTTAGAGCGAAAAATACAGGTATATGCTAGAATAATCTTGATAAGGAAATGTCACTATTTTCCAGAAAGAAGGACGATTATGGGAACAATTAACAAAACGATCGCCATTATTGGTATTGGTAATATGGGCGGTGCAATTTTAAATGGTTTAATCAAAGCTGCTGAAGTAAATAATGCGCAATTACGCGCTTCTCGTGCCAATGCTGAGAAGGCAACTGCTGACAGTGCAAAATATGGTATTCCTGTGTTAACAGATAATGTTGCTACTGCTGAAAATGCAGATGTTATTATACTAGCAGTGAAACCTTACCTGATAAAAACGGTAATTGATGAAATTAAACCTGTGATTCAATCCAATGCGATTGTCATTTCGGTTGCCACTGGTTATAGCTTAGCGGATGCTAGTGGTCAATTGGGGGCGCAAGCCAAATTTGCTCGTGTAATGCCGAATATTCCAGCTCAAGTTGGGGAAGGTATTTCTGGCGTAGTCTTTAATGACCAGTTAACAGATGATGATAAAGCGATCATCCTCCAAATTTTCAACACTATTGGTACAGCGGAACCCTTAAATGAATCTCAATTAGATGCCTTTACGGGAATTGCAGGTTCTAGCCCGGCAATTATTTTCATGATTATTGAAGCAATGGCTGATGCGGGTGTTGCTAAAGGGTTAACCCGTCCACAAGCTTTGGCCTTTGCCAAACAGGCTGTAAAAGGTTCTGCCCAATTAGCTATTGAATCTGATTTGCATCCGGGTGCGCTAAAAGATGCGGTTTCAACACCGGGTGGCACAACAATCGAAGAAGTACGTACTGCAGAAGCGATGAATTTACGCAGCACGATTATGGAAACAATCATTGCTGGAATTGATAAATCGGCTTCCCTATAACAATAATTTTTGGGGGAATCGTTAGGAATACTTTAATTTATAGCGCATATGCTGATTTTCATGTGATTTCATAGTAATATAGTATGAAAAGCGATTAGATGATTTTTAGAAAACATAAAAGGATTGAATAAAAATGAAACTTGGCGCTCGAATGTTTAAAACGGGTCTTGGGGTGGCCCTGAGTATTATGCTCGCGAACTGGCTCCCGTTTGTTGAACCTGCTATTCCTGCCTTCACTGCAATTCTAGGTCTCCAACAAACTGTACGCGGCTCAATTGACACTTTCTTTAATCGTGTTTTTGCTGCGATTTTAGGTGGTGTAGTTGCTGTATTTATGGTTCATTTCTTTGGTAATAATGCACTCATCATTGGGGTAACTATTACCATGTTCATTGGTATTTTAAATGCCATGAAAATGTCCAATGTCATTTCGCTTGCAACGATTACCTTAGTAGTAATCATGTTAAATGACCCTAGCATGATTATGCAAAGTGCACTTTCGCGTGTCATCGAGTCTCTTTTAGGGGTTACCGTATCCCTATTCGTTAACGTGTTTGTTTTACCACCCAAATATGATGCCATTCTATATGAAGATATCAACAAAACGACAAATGAAGTTTTAGTTCGATTACGTGCAATACTTCGGAAAAATGGTGAATACTCTACCCTAACTTCTGATATCATGTGGGCAGAGAAACGCATAGCTCATTCAAAAAAATTATATACCCTGTTGAAAGATGAGAATGTTTGGTCTAAGCGTAAAATTCCAATGCTAAAAAGAAAACTTGTTGTTTTCCGAGCTTTCATTGTGTCGCTACAACAATCACTAGCACTTCTAGCGGTCCTACATACCCACACGAACATCATGTTCCAATTACCAGATGAACTGAGAATGCAGATTCGCGAACGAATCGAAACGTTATGTTCGGCACATGAGCAAATTTTCCTAAAATTTGATGGGCGTATTTCACCACTTGAAGTGAATTTCTTCCAACCCACACAGTATTACCGCCAAGAACTGATGGATAGCATTTTTGAATATGCTGCGATTAAACAAACCGCCACACAAGAGGAATTCGAGCGTTCGAATGCTTTAATGTTGATTACCGGTCAACTTGTTTCATATGAAGAATCCTTAATAAAATTAAACACCCTAATCCGTTCATACCGCATTCATCATGACGAAGATGATTATCAAGCCGACTCATTAGAAGGTATTGAAGGATAGAAAAAGGAGCCGAGAATTTTCTCGGCTCCTTTTTCTGTAGCTATATTTTACTAATGAACACGTTCTAGAATTAGCGTAGATAGGACTGGGACTGTTGTATTGCCGTTACCTTGAACCAATGGGATGAATTCATCTGCAACAATCTTATTATCACGTGCAAGTGTCCGCCAGCCACCTTCTGGAATCCACACTTCAACATCATTTACTTGCGCATTAAAGATGATAATCAATTCTTGCTCAGCCGTGTGGTAATGCACTTCAATAATCTGGTAGTCAGATTTAATCACAGTAACATTTTCCATAAAAGTTTCTTGGTGTTCCTCTGTAAAGAATGGATATTTCTTCCGAATTTTCAAAAGCCCTTTAAAATATTCAACCGCATCAATATTTGTAGCCATCAAGTCCCAATCAATGCTATTAATTTCATCTCCAGCATTATAGGTGTCACGAATCCCATGTTTGGTGCGGAAAAACTCTTGACCACTTTGGAAAAATGGCATCCCTGCTGAAAATGCGATAATGGCGTTCCCCAATAATTGGCGTCTTTTCCGTAAATGAACAGATTCTTCCCCATGGGTCATAGCGATTTTATCACGCAAGGTACGGTTATCGTGAACCTCAATATATTGAACTAGTTGTTGCGCTTGAATAATATTTGCATCTCTTTTAGACAAGTTACCCCCACCTAAAAATGACGCTAAGACAGCTTGTTCCGTCATAAATTTTCCGGTAATAAAGCCAGGATCAGCCGCATCGCCGTAATCTGAACCGCGAATGGCATCGCGTAATTGATCATTAAAGTAGGAAATTTTCGGTGTTTTATAGGCATTACGTAGTATAGCTTTTTTATCATTAGCTAATAGCGTATCTAAATCCCATCCTTCACCATATATTAGGATTGACGGATCTACCTTATCAAGGGCTTCACGGATGAGATTAAGTGTTTCGATATCATGTAAGCCCATCAAATCAAACCGGAAGCCATCAATATGAAATTCCTTAGCCCAATATACGACAGACTCAATCATATAGCGGCGGAACATTAAACGCGTTGAATCGGTTTCGTTCCCTACACCCGATCCATTCGACAGCACGCCATTACTATGATATCTAAAGAAATAGTATGGTACGGTTAAATTTAATGGGTGGCGTTCGTGTTCGTAAACGTGGTTATACACCACATCCATAATTACACGCAAACCTTTCTTATGCAGCGCTTGAACCATTTGCCGCATTTCTTTTAAACGGGCAACTGGTTCACGAGGCGCAGTTGAATAAGACCCCTCCGGCACATTATAATGCATGGGGTCATAGCCCCAATTGTAGTTATCAGGTTGATCGTTCAATTCATCGACAGTTACAAAATCAGCCAGGGGCATCAGTTGTATATGGGTAACACCTAGATCAGCTATGTAATCAAGTCCAGTTGGATAGTCGTTTGCGGTGCGACTCCCTTCTTGCGTCAGCCCCAGATATTTACCGCGCCACTCTTTATGGACACCAGAATTTATATTAGATGTTAGGTCCCGAACACTAGCTTCATAGATGATGGCATCGCGTGCATTTGCGAACGCTGGACGAACATCATTGTCCCAGTCATCTGGAATACCTTCATCTAAATCTACAACAACTGATCGTCCACCATTAACTGTTACAGCTTGTGCATATGGATCTTGCGTAATCGTAACGGTAGAATCTGGGAAAAAGATACGATACATATAAGGGGTATTCTTAAAATCCCCTTCGAGTCGAGCATAGTAAGTCCCCGTCTCGCTTTCCTCAGTCATCTCATAAACTTCATATTCATCTGAAACATCCGATGCATACATCAACAATTCAACATCTATTGCTGTTGGTGACCAGATACAAAATGATGTGTGGTCTTCGTGATAGCTACAACCTAAAAATCCATCATAATAATATTCTTTATCAAAAGCGTCAGACGACATCGTTTCGGCCATACGTAAGCGAATTAATTCAGGATCTACCGTTTCCACCAAGTCAAAAATTTCTTGGATAGTTGCAATTTCTTTTGCCATATTTGCCTCATTTCCTAATTTAAATGTTAATGTCGTTATTATTTTGCTTCAATTGCGTAGGTTCAGGAAATCAAACGATCAATAATCATTTGACCTTTGAGTTAACACCATACTGATATACTAAACAGCTTTTGGCACACTCTTATTTCTCATTCCTATTCTAACTAGAAATTTTGCAAAAAACTAGAAAAACTTCCAAAAAAGTGAAAACATTTTCATTCACTCTTTTAGAAGTTTTTTTCAGTTTATTAAATAAATTATTCAACGACACTTTCTTCAGAAGATAAGCTTGATGATTCTTCATCAACTGCACTATTATCGCTTGAAGAAGATACTTCTGGCGTATATGTAGTATCATTTTCAATTGAAGATGATTCATAATATGATGCTTCCGCTGCTGCTTCTGCTGCCGCCGCTTCCTCAGCTGCAATTGATTCAGACTCGGCAATCGCTGCATTTTCCGCATCAATAGAGGCTTGCTCTTCGGCTGCAATTGATGCTGCTGCCGCTTCAGCTTCTAGTGACGCTTGTTCTTCAGCTGCAATTGACTCAGACTCGGCATCTAGTGACGCTTGTTCTTCGGCTGCAATTGATTCTGATTCAGAACTTGCATCAATGGCTGCTTGTAATTCTTGAACATCTTTATTTTCACCGTTGTAACCATTTGTTGCATCGATTGTCGCCTTTTCGATATGACGTGTTAAAACATTCAACATTAATTCGTTTGCTTCGTCAGTAAAACCATCTTCAGTATACGAATTTTCTAAAGTTACTTCTTCAGATTTATCACGATCTGAAGTGTATGCCGTATGAATATCAAAGAAGTTGTACCCAAGATCATTAATTGCATCTTTACTCGTTTGTCTATAAGAAGCATAATCATCATTTTCTTCTAAGGCCTGGTCAAGTGGCGGGTAGGCTGCAAATACAATTAATGCACTTGGCAAGTCTAAACGAATGGTATTGTATAACTCTTCCAAGTTGGCTTTATGGTCTTCTGCAGAAATAACTGCTTTGAAATCTTCCTCCACAAAGGATGGAATTACGATTAATTGGGGGTCACCCTCTGTTAAACTGCCACTATATTGTGCAATCATATCTGCACTTGTCAATCCCGTCCAATCAACACCATTCACAGTAGATTCAGTCAATCCCACCTCTTTTAAACGAGAAGCGATTGTTTCTGTCCATGCTTCCTGTCCAGCTTGATTACGGGCAAGGGTAATTGTTGGTGTTTGTTCTTGATTTTGAACATAGAATAAATAACTCAAGGCAGTTGTTTCCGCACGATTTTCATTGAAGGCAGCTACCAAGGTTTCAGGGTCATAATCAGTTGTGCTACTTGAGCTCGTATCGAAGTTCACTGATACTGATGAAAAAGTACTTGCTTGTTCAGCTAACATATTCTGTTGACGTGAGCGGTAAACAAGATAACTCCCCCCCACGAGTACCAAACTAATAACGATAAACACAATCGTTAAAAGCATTTGCTTTCGATTTGCTTTTCTATCCATGTATGGGCTCCTTTATAAGCTTTTCTCAATATTTATTCTATCATATAACAAATAACTACTAAAACAAATGAAAACTTTTTCAAAAAAATTTGTCAGATTGTTTCTATGGGCAATTTGTCTACTTTTTCAAATGTCATTATGATATAATATTCATGTTTCAACCTAGCTAGGTGTAGAAAGTAGGTTTAGTGATGAAAAATCCCAAAGAAGGCGAATTCATCACAGTCAAAAGCTACAAACACGATGGGTCATTACATCGCACTTGGCGAGATTCTATGGTTTTAAAAACAAGTGATCAAAGTATCATTGCTTGCAATGATCATACTTTGGTAGTTGATTTTGATGGTAGACGTTGGGTTACCAGAGAACCTGCCCTACTATATTTTCATAAACACTATTGGTTCAATATCATTACAATGATTCGCCCGAACGGTGTTTCATATTATTGTAATTTAGCTTCGCCTTACGTCATGGATGATGAAGCCTTGAAATATATCGATTACGATTTAGATATCAAGATTTTCCCAGATGGTAAACGCAAACTATTAGATGTAGACGAATATAAAGACCATCGTCAATTGATGGAATATTCTGCAGATATTGATGCTATATTAAAAGACAACGTACAAGAACTTGTCCGTTGGATTAATGAAGAAAAAGGTCCTTTTTCTAAAGAGTATGTGGATATATGGTATGAGCGGTATTGTCAACTCACTCAAAAACGCAAGAAATAAATCATAGTAGTGTCAAAGTCGTAGATAAAGACTGTGGTGACTATCAGTATAATAGTCCATTACAAAACAAGAGCCCAAGACATTCCGTCTTAGGCTCTTGTTTTTTCTCATTGAGATTACTTTTTTATTTAAATTGCTAGCGACTGCCATCATCCACTTTATTCTTTTGCCTTCACATATTCCTGATAGGCTGCCCAAATTTTCATTTGCACAGTTGGGAAAGCAAATTGATCGAATTGATGTGGTGATACCCAAGCATAGTTCCCTTGGCCAGCTGCAATCATATTATTGATTCGTTTTTCATCTTGTGGAGTCATTTGACCATAATTTAGATGAATATGCCAAATCAAATGGGTGAATATATGTTTCACATAACCAATTTCTTTTTTCATTAAAATCGGTTGAATACCATATGTTTCGTTTGTTTCTGCCACTAGATACTGCGCAATTTCATCCGGGGTTTGACCTGAATCTTGAAAATCATTCACATCAATTAAGGGCACCGTCCACATATTTTTTAATAATTTATGCTGACTTCGTTTTTCTATCAAGACTTGTCCCTTAGCATTTTTCAACACCAATGCATGGTAATACACGGGCTTGGCTTTAGCCTTTTTACTCTTGACTGGATAGTGATCCGTGGTTCCCGTCAAAGTTGCTAAGGTGAAATCTCGTAAAGGACTCAGTTCTGGCATTGCTTGTTTGGGCGTTTCATAAGAAGAACCCAAATCCATGATGGCTTGGTTGAAATCCCCCGGACGGTCTGGGTCCACCAAATATTGTCCGATTGCTTCAAATATTTTTCGGTTAGCCGGTTTTTGAATGTCTGCGTTAATCATAAATAATCGCGAAAAAACGCGCATGGCATTCCCATCAATTGCCGGTACTGGAATACCAAAGGCTATAGAGGCAATCGCACCTGCCGTATAAGGACCAATCCCTTTCAATTTTTGAATGTCTGCTAATTGATTGGGAAATATGCCATCATGTTCGGACATAATTTGCTTGGCCGCAGTTTGCATATTGCGGACTCTGGAATAGTAACCCAAGCCTTCCCACACTTTTAATAATTGATCTTCTTCAGCTTCAGCCAAGTCTTTGATTGTTGGAAAAGCCGCTAGAAATCTAGCAAAATAACCAATTACTGTTTGCACACGTGTTTGTTGTAACATAATTTCTGATATCCAAATACGGTAAGGGTCCTTGGATTCCCGCCAAGGTAGACGTCTACTCTCCCCATCATACCAGGTTAAAAATACTTTACGAAAAGCCTTGTTGGTTTCTGGTCCCCACACTTGAACCCCTTCAATTTCAGGTCCTAAATCTTGTATAGCTGATTTACCTACAAAGGTTGCTATATCAATATCTTGATTTACAGCTGTCAAAAAATAGCCTCCTCCTTACATTGCTTGTTAATAATCGTTTTCTTCAAATGTTTCAATCGCTTGATTGATTAATTCTGAACTATACCCTTTGTTATAAAGCATGCCTTTCACCTTAAAGGTACGGTCTTTGACTTTTAATTTTTGATAGCGACGCATATATTTTTCTAAATCTTTCATTAATACGGCCATTTCCTGATCTTCATCCTCATTATCTGCGGACAATTGGCGCATCAATTCTTGAATCACGTCAGAATCGTAGCCTTTTTGCACTAAATATTGCTTGGTTTTTTGAATTGCATTTCGGTGCGACGCTTTCCGCAATTGCTTTTGGAAGTACTTTTCAGCAATGTCTAAAGCATTTTCGTTCATTATTTCTTGGTCATATTCAGCAATTGATTGACTAATTTCTTCGTCATTCAACCCTTTATTTTTTAATTCGCGTTCAATCATTTTTGGCCCCTTTTTATTGATATTCATAGCTGCTCTTGTGTAGGACTGGCCATAAACTGTGTCGTCGATGAGTTTGACTTTTTGTAATTTTTCAATCGCTGTTTCTATGACTGCTGGTTCGATTGCTTCCTCTTTGAGTTTATCTCGTACTTCTTTCTCAGATCGGAGTTGATGACTTAAATATCGAACTGCTATTTGATAGGCATAATCTGCTTTATCTACTTCTTTGATATCTTTGACAAAATCCCTATCCAATTCTTGCCCTTTATGTAAGGCAAATTTGACTAGTGTATTTTCACTAATACCAAAGGCAAATTGATCATTTAAGTAAATATTAAAACGTTTTTTATTCTTTTTCTGTACTTCAATCAGGGTGATTGTACCAGATTGGATATCAGCATCAACTGCCGCTTGTCGCTCTTGTTCTAACGTATCTGGTGCCTCAAAATCTACTTCCATAGAAGGTTTTTGCGCACGCAATAATTGCGCTTTTGCTAGTAAATCTTGCGCAGGATTTAAGCTATCGTCAGCTTGAACCACCTTTTTTGATGGTGCTTTTGGTCTAGGTGTTTTGGTTTTTTCAGGGGCTGCAGGAGTTGGATTGTACTTCGTCACGGCAGGTTTGGCCGGACTTCGCTTGCTATTGCCAATTTCTGACAATTTCATTGGACCTCTTTTTTTCTCAGGCATAACGTACCTCCTCTTTTGTCATATGAATAAGATGACTGCATGTATTTCTTAGTATCATTCTATATAAGTTGAATAAAAGTTTTACCCTACAGCCTCACACAGAGACGGTCAATCACCTTCTTCCGCTCCCCATCGATCCAACGGAGGAAGCCGCGGACGGCCAGGATAATCTTCTGGACGCTCGGA